>DATLVQ010000459.1:0-2454 GCA_035577325.1 Bryobacteraceae bacterium
AAAGTGAGCGATCACATATTGCTCGGCTGAAGAGATGGCCGCAAAGCCAAGCAGACAAGCCAGGACTAGCTGGAAGAGCCTGACCCGAACGGGCCGGGCACCTTTCGCCTTGGACCAAAACCAAGCGAGGTTTGGCCCACCGTCGAAGTAGCGCATGTACACTTCCTATCTCGTGCCTCAAGCATACGATAGAAACAAGGTCCCGAGAAACGGGTAAGTTGCCGATGGTGACGTGGATTGTGACGCAACTGGTCGAAAAAGGCGGCCTGGGAGCGTTTGCTATGTAGCTGGACGACGAAGAAGAGCCGGCGCATCTCGACGGAAGTCGCTTGCCTGCTGAGGTTTACGTCTCTAATTGGAAACAGCAATCCCTCGCCATTTCACCATTGCTTTGACAATTCGGGTGCAAGAGGTCCCGGGTTCCAGATGACCCGTGCGATTGATGTTTGAATTCTACGGTTTTGAAGTGAAGCCCACGCGGAAAAGCGCAACTCAAGAGCCAATTGACAATCAGCTAGCGGGGAACCGTCCCCTGTTCATCGCAATTTTTCCCGTTAAAACACAGATAAATACAATATATTTGTACTGGTTTATTCGAGGCCATTTATCGGCACCCGGCACTGGCCCGAAACCGCTTGCAGATGGCGCCGGATACACTCCAAAGCAATGCCAGAGTGCATTCCCAGCCAGCCCCGCACTCGATATCTGCCGTTAATCTTGCGGATAAAATACCTGAAATATTTAAATAAATATACGCGTAAATACGGCAAAACGGCAATATTTACTGATAAAATATTTAGTGTTCTTGGCGAGATTGAGTCGCAGGAACCGGGCGCCGCGCGCGCAAACGCCGTGCCGCCATTTCGCTTGCGCATGATTGTGAAACTGGACAGAGAGGAACAAATGCAGACCAAATGGTACCAGCCGGCGTCCTGGCGCACTCAGGATACCCGCAATGGCCGAACGAACAGTGCACCCAAACAAACTACCGCTGCGCCTGCGGAGCCCGCGCCGGCCAGCCGCCTGTCTTCCGCAAACGCCTCCAACTTTGCCGCCGCGGATGGCGAGCTGCTGCCTTTCGAAGAAATCTATCGTGTAGCGGGAATTAAAGGCCCGCGCCTCGGATACAGCATCAGCAAGGTAATCGAGATGCTGCACAGCGAGCATATTCGTAACCTGCAGACCGAGATCAAGCGCGCGTCCCTGCTCATGGCGCTTGAAGCCGCGGGCGTACAAGTGGATGAAGTACTGCAGGACGCGACGATGCGCCAGCGCGCCATCAACTCCTACGAAGCCATCCAACGCAAACATGTTGAGGAATATGAAGCGCGCAAAGCACAGGAAAATTCTGCTATTCAGGCGGAAATGGAACGTGTGACCGCGCAATACCTGGCGCGCATCAACGGCAACCTCGACGAAGTGGCGCACGCCAAAGACAACTTCCGCAAATGGCAGGCCCGGAAACAGAACGAGGCTCAGCGCATTGCCGAAGCCGTGGCGCTGTGCGTGACCCATGGTGGCACCCAGCAGGCCGAGTCCATTAGCTCGTTTCGCGAAATGCCGAATGGCGAGCCGTCGTTCGTCAATCGCTAGGCGCCGGCCATGATGATCGTCGTGGGAATCGCCGCCGTAGTGGCCGTCTGCCTGGCTAACAGGAGCGCGGCACGCCGCAACAGCCGGCCCGATCCGATGGGCCTTCGCTCCTACCGCCAACGGGCGCAAGTCGAAGAGTCGTTTCCCTTCGACTATCTCACCCGGTAAGCAGGTAGAAATAACGCCCGCGGCCACAGTACTGCCGCAACGCTCAAGGTCCTGCACCATCACCGGCATCGCCGGCGCACACATGCGTTCCGGGCCGCCGTCTCATACGTTCAGAGCGCCAGCACAATTCGCTTCCTGCCCTCGGGCTGGCACATCCCCACAAACCGCTCCGGCCACTTTCCCGATTCCCGCCATCTCGCAAAATGCATGGCCTGTGGGCCATCCACCGCAAATTCGCTGAGAGAAAAGAGATAGCCCTGTTACTTATTGGTGTATTCGGTCAATGAGCTACAAGGACTCGCCCCAGTGGCGAATCGTGTAATCGGGCTTGGCAAGCTCTCGAGTACAGATCGCTAGACAGAGGGTCGAATGCAAAACAAATGGTATCAGCTGGCCTCCTGGCGTAGTCAGGACGAAATCAATGGCGCCAGTAACGGCTCCACGGCCTCTTCCAACTCGCCGGAAAGCGCGCGAGAGAGCAGGATGCCTTCGGCCGGACCGGCGAACAACGATTCCGCCGCCTCCGGTGGCGAGTTGATGCTGTTCGAAGAGATTTACCGGTCGGCAGGCATCAAGAGCCCGCGGCTCGGATACAGCATCGGCAAGGTGATCGAGATGCTGCACAGCGAGCACATCCGCAACCTGACTACCGAAACCCAGCGTGCGTCACTTCTGATGGCGCTTGAAGCAGCG
>DATLVQ010000460.1:0-3179 GCA_035577325.1 Bryobacteraceae bacterium
AGACAAGATGGGATTTCCGGTATTTCCACGCACCCTGGGCGGGCACGGTCTCCACCGCGGGCGGATTGATTTTTGCCGGAGACGCCGACGGCTATCTGATGGCGTTCGATGCCAGGACCGGGAAAAACCTCTGGAGGATCAACACGGGCAGCCCAATCGTGAATTCGCCGATGACTTACATGGTGAATGGGCGGCAGTATGTAACCATGCCCTCCGGTTCGGCGGTACTTACTTTTGCCCTGTCACAGTAATTAAGTTGAGTTATCAACGGGCGGGGATGCCAGTGCAATTTCGATGAGCGACTATCGCAGAGTCTTGTACTCGGTTGACGAAGGTATCGCCCGCATTACGCTGAACCGGCCCGAAAAACGCAATGCGCTCGACGATGAAATGATTGGCGAGATCCGGCACGCGCTGGTGGAGTCGGCAAAGGGAGAGGCCGCCCGCGTGGTGCTGATTACAGGTGCCGGCAATGATTTCTGCGCAGGCGCCGATCTTGCCGCGATCGAACGACTCAGCCACGCGACGGTAATGGAGAATATCGCCGATGCACGTCATCTTGGCGATCTGTTTCTCGAAATGCGGCGGCATCCACGGCCGATCGTCGCGGCGGTGCGTGGGCGGGCCCTCGCAGGTGGCTGTGGATTTGCAATGGCTGCCGATTTCGTCCTGGCGGCGGAATCAGCCCGGCTCGGATACCCGGAAATCAAGATTGGCTTCGTTCCGGCGATGGTGATGGCGATATTGCGCCGGTCTGTTTCGGAGAAGCGCGCGCTCGATTTGCTGGCGACCGGTGAGGTCATTCCTGCACGTACGGCGCTCGAAATCGGCATGATTACGCGAGTCATTGCCGATGCGGCATTCGATAACGAGGTGGAATCATACACCACACAACTGGCCGCTCGTTCCACTTCAGCGCTCACACTGACCAAAAACCTCTTCTACCAGATGGACACATTGGCCTTCGATAGTGCTGTGAGTGCGGGCGTCCAGACCAATGCTCTCGCGCGGCTTACCGACGATTGCCGACGCGGGATTCAGAACTTTCTTAAGAAGTCCTGAGAGGCTGTGCGATGGATTTGAACGATTACGCGCCGCAGCCGGATCTTTCGCGCGCCACAACCTTGCCCGCCCGATGGTACACCGATCCGGCTTTTGTGGCGCTGGAAGAGGAGAAGATCTTCGGTCGTACCTGGCATCCGGTGGGCTTTGTGGACCGGGTTGCAAAGCCGGGTGATTTCTTCGCCTGCGAGTTCGGTGGTGAGCCGATTGTGGTGGTCCGTGACGCAGCGGGGGTTTTACGCGCGTTGAGCAATGTTTGCCGGCACCGCGCGAGCACAATCGCCTGCGGCGAAGGAAACTGCACCGCGCTGCGCTGCCCCTACCATGGCTGGACATATTCGCTGGATGGCCGTCTTCAGAGCCAACCCGAGTTCGACGGAGTCAAAGAGTGGGACCGGGCAGCCGTCTCGCTGCCTGGCTATCGAGTGGAAACATGGGGGCCTTTCGTTTTCGTGAACCTCGATTCACACGCTCCCGCTCTTACCGTAGTTCTGGGCGACATTCCTGAGAATATAGCGAAGCTCGGCTGCGATTTCGGCAGACTCAAATACTTCGAGCGGCGAGATTATGTCATCAATTGTAACTGGAAGGTCTACATTGATAACTATCTCGAGGGCTACCATGTTCCGGCGGCGCACCCCGGCTTGTTGCGTGAATTGGACTATAAGCAATACCGAGTGGATACTTATCGCTATTACTCATCGCACTATGCCCCGTTACGCACTGATGGCGCCACCGGCCGCCGCTATACGTCGCCCCAACCCGACGCCGGCGCGCTCTATTACTGGATTTTTCCCAATTTCATGCTTAATATCTACCCGGATAACATAAGCAGTAATATCATCGTGCCGCTAGGTCACGATCGGACGCTTGCCATTTTCGAATGGTTCTTCGATCCAGCCGGCGACCCCGCGGTCCCGGCAAAGACCATGGCGTTCAGCGACCAGATCCAGCAAGAAGACATCCGGCTTTGCGAAGCGGTACAGCGTGGATTGCAGTCGCGGACCTATGACCGCGGCCGATTATCCGTGAAGAGGGAGAATGGCGTGCACCATTTCCACCTGCTGATCCACGAATACTTGGCGCGATAATTTGACTATTTGGCAGCCACGGCCCGCTCACCTATAGCAAACACGTGATGCTCCGCGCGCACGAAGAGCATGCCATCGGAGATCGCGGGCGACGCCATGCAAACTTCCCCGATCGCATTAGTGGCCAGCAGTTCGTACTTCGGGCCAGCCCTTACGACAAACACATCGCCATCTTCGCTGGTGAAATAGATCTTGCCATCCGCGGCTACCGGCGAGGCGGTGTAAGCGCCGCCTTCGCCTAGCCGCTGCTGATATAGCCGTTCACCCGTTTTCGCGTTGTAACAGGCAATTATGCCCTGCATCGAGCAGACATAAAGGTGATCGCCATAAACGACGGGAGTGGACATATAGGGACCGCCGCGCTTCTTACTCCACGCTATGAAGTCGCTCGACTCCTGTCCGTCCTTCACGGTGATATCGCCTGAGCCACCAGCCCGGATGGCGTAAATTGGCTGAATCACGCGGTATCCATTAGTAACGAAGATCAGGTTATGGGCCACGAAGGGAGTCGGCGTAGTTACTTCTGAGTTACCAGAGAGGCGCCACAGCTCTATTCCAGTCAGGGGATCGTAGGCTCGAATGAACTTGGTTGCGTGCGTGATTAACTCTGCGCGGGGCTGCCCTTCATAGACCGTCGGCGTTCCCCACGAGGGAATCTCCTCGCGAGGCGTGAGCCACAAGCGATGGCCATCGTTGATGTCGTACGCCGCGATGAATGAGTTTTTCTGGATATCGCACTGCACAATCACCAGGTTTTTGTAAATGATGGGAGAGCTGCCGATGCCCCATTCGTAATCGGGATCGTAGAACCAGCCGGCATTCAGGTTGCCGAGATCCTGTTTCCACAGCAGCTTGCCGTCGGCGTCGTAAGTATAGAGCCCCTCCGAACCAAAAAATGCCACGATATGCTTGCCGTCAGTCGCCGGAGTTGATGACGCCTGGCTGGATTTCGGATGCCGCTTCGTTCTCGGAACTCTTTCGTGCGCGATTTTCTCCCAGATGATCTTGCCGGTACGCTTATCGAGG
>DATLVQ010000461.1:0-17435 GCA_035577325.1 Bryobacteraceae bacterium
TCCACTCGGCGTCGAGCCGCGCGGCCATCGTTTGCGCCGAAAATTTGTTCGTCGCGGCTTGGATGAGACTTTCGAGATCGTTCTTTACCTGGTTCAGCAGTTTGCCGGCGCGCGCGCGTTCTTCCGGCGCCAGCTTGCCCATCTCTTTGCTGATTTGCGCGAGCGCTCCCTTACGGCCCAGCACTTCGACGCGGACCGATTCGAGATCTTCGGGTGAACGCGCAGCGTCAATACGCGCAAGCGCTGCCGCCTGCAGCTCGCTGATCTGCTTTTCGAGCATGAATGGAACATTTTAGCAGGTGGTCCCGCGGCACCCTAGATTCTTCGTGCGGCTGTGCCCACACCCAGGCCTGTTACGTCGCAACCAGAGTACTTTCGTACACCCGGTAATCCGCATCGCTGAAGAGAATAATCAAAACTTCGGAGACCGCTGATTTTTCCAGGCGGAGATGTCGCGTGATCTCTGCCAGCGCGATTTGGGCGGCATCGCGAATCGGGTAACCGTAGGCGCCCGTGCTGATGGACGGAAAAGCCATCGTCTTGATCGCGTACTGTTCGGCAAGCGCGAGGCACGTGCGATAGCAGGACGCCAGCAACGCAGGCTCGCCATGGCGCCCATCGCGGTACACGGGTCCGACAGCGTGAAACACGAATTGCGCGGCCAGCAGGCCGGCCCCGGTGGCGACTGCGCTTCCGGTGGGGCAGCCTCCATCGCGTGCGCGGATGACATCGAGCTCCCGCATGATCGAAGGACCGCCCGCGCGGTGGATCGCGCCATCCACGCCGCCGCCGCCCGCAAGCCCGGAATTCGCGGCATTCACGATGGCATCGGCGGCAACACGCGTGATGTCGCCGGCCATCAGCTTCAGGATTTTTCCGTTTGGGAATTCTCGTTCCATGGCGTAGCAGTTTCTGGAAAGAACAGAGTGGCCCGGAATGCCGGTGTCGCGCCGGTCAACTTCCGGCGCCCAGAACCACTTCACGCCGGCAGCCGCGCAGATCCATCTCGTATTCGATGCTCTCGATGGGTGGTCGCGCGTAGTGCCAGTTGACGCCATGGCGCGCGGCTTCATGCATCCCGCTTAAAATGTCCAGCCCTAGAAACGGATGAATATTGTGAATGGTGTAAATTTGCGTCGCGGTCACCTGCGGCCAGCTTACCCCCAGCCCGGCAAGTCGCGCAGCTATCAGGCCCATCACGAAGCGGGCCTTTTCGCGCAAGGCGTCGGCGGAAATTTCGCCCTTGCGCACCACATCATGCGGATCGAGCGAACCCTCCGGCAGCTCGCCCGCGCCCGCGACCACGAACGACGGCGGCATGCCTTTCGCGGGAACGGTGATGGAGAACCCATAGACCGAGGGCGCGGCCGGCGGATCCAGCTTGGGCGCCACGTTGGTTCGCGCCACCGGATTGAGCCCGTCGAGAAGAATGCCCCAGCGAGTCAGAATATCGACGTATCGCTGGTTGAAATCCTGAAATCCTTGAAACGTGAATGGCCGTGGTGAACGCAGTTCGACCGCGCATAGCGCGCGGCGCCGGCGGTGCTGCGATTCCAGGTAATTGTCGATAGTCTCGAACCCGCCATCGAGCGGCAGCGCGCTCTCGAATCGCACATGTTCGATCTCGAAACCGGGCGATGCGATGACACCCGCCGAATATGGACTGATGCCCTTGAGAAAAGAGTAGCCGCCGGCGTGATTCTCTATGCGCATCAGAGGTGCTCGGCCAGAAAGGGCAGGCCCTTCGCGCCATGAAAGCTGTGCTCGCCGTCGAACGTTTCGTACTGAAAGTGGTCCGCTGCGCCGAGCGTTTCGTAAACCTTGGCAACACGCGCAAAACTGGCGCGGCTGGCCGCAATCGGGAAGATGTCGTCTTTCTCGCCGGCTTCTGCGAACAGCGGCCGTGGCGCAATCAGGCCCGCGACATCGTACATCTCCGCCCAGTTCAGAATCCCCGGAACGTAATTATCGATGCAGTGGGAGAGGCTGAAGACGCTGTCGCGAAACGTATTCAGATAGCCGCTGATCATGGCCGCGCGGATGCGCGGCTCGAGGGCCGTCGAAAATGCGGTGCAGGTGCCGCCGCCCGAAATTCCCATGCAGCCCACGTGCGCGGCATCAAGCTCTTTGCGCGTCTCGATCCAGTCGATGGTGCGCATCACATCGTACACCCGCCATCCGATCATGGTCTGGCCGAGCAGCAGAGCCGCGCCCGCGACAGGCTGGCACGCCGAATGTCCCAGTCCTTGTTTCGCCGCTTTGGAATCGCGACGGCAGCCGAAGGCCATGGGCTCGATCGCCACGGCGGCCATGCCATGCTCCGCCACTTGAATCGCGAAATCGTGTTGATAGCCGTCCTTATTTGTGCGATCCAGGCCGTGGTCGTCTATGCCCACGATGTCATCGACGCCGCGCCCGTGGCCCGGAACGCAGACCATGGCGCGATACGGCGGCTTCGTTTTCGAAGGCGTCAGCAGATATCCCAGAACCGCCAGGCCCGGCCGGCTCTCGAAGATAAATTTCTCACGCCGGTAATCCGGAAATTCACGAATTTCCAGCGTCTGAGCGTTCAGCGGACCCCGCTTGGCGGGGAAGCCGCCCACCAGTTCGGCGAGTTTGGCCCGCAACTGTTTCTGCCAGGCTTCGGCCTGCTTGCGGTTCTCCGCCCGAAATGTCAATTTAAGCGGCGCCGATTCGTAGAGCTGGCGCGAGAACGCCACGGGATCGAATTCCACGGCGTCCACCTTCCCTTCGAAGCCTTCCAGCGCGCCGGTGTAGTGCCCTTCCGCGCCCGCCACGCGCGATTCTTGCAGCAGTGCGGCGCCGGCCGCGAGTTTCCCCAACTGTCTTCGGGTCATAGTTTTGCGCTTGTTTTGGTGTTTGAAGACAATTATAGCCCGGAGAGAATCGACGGAAGGGCGAGGCGACCAGCTTATCGCGGCGTCAGTCTGGGCCATGCAATCTCCACGCCCTGTGCCTGAATCCAGTCCTGAAATTCCCGGCGCAGTTTCTCGTTGTTGCGAATGCGGCGCGGCGGCGTCTTGAGTTGCACGGCCCTTGCGGCCAGCAACCCGGCCGATTCGCCGATGTTCCATTCCACGGGATGCAGACGATAGCACCCGTTCGTGATGTGGGTGACGCCCAGGTTTTTTGCCGCCGCCAACAGATTCTCGACGCGCCGCGGCAGCAGCGCTCCAAGGGGAATTTCGAAAGGCAGGCTGCTGATATCGATGTAATTTTCGCCGCCCGAGGCGGGGTGCAGATCGATGCGGTAGCTGCCCACGCCGGCCGAATCCTCGAAGTGCGCGGCGGCGATGTCGTCACCGGTCTTGCCTGTCAGCTTACGGCGCGCCTCGGTTCCGACATGCTGCTCGATGACGGTAAACTCCGCGCGGATACGCCGCGACTCCCGGATGTATGGAAATTTCGCGAGGCCGTCCGCGGTTCCAGTAATGTCGGCTCGCAGGCGCAAGCCCGGCCAGCCGGCGCCCCCATCGGCGCGTGGCGCTTCCTTCTGCATCCAGTAAAGCAGCGACAAGCTGAGCTGCCGGGCACGGTTCCGATGACGTTCGGCTTCCACGTCGCTCACGTCGCAAATGTTGCCCAGCCAATAATCGTTCTGCGGCCAGTTCACCAGGCAAATGTCGCTCGCGTACGAACCAGGCGTAAAATTTCTGCGATCCGCGATGCGCCGGTAGAGCCACAGCCCGCCATCGGCATGGTGCTCTTCGTATTCGGGATCGAACGCGTGCGTGTGCGGGGCCACCTCGATGGGATCGCCCACAGTCCAGCTCAATAATTTGCCGGACCATGCCGGTGTGAGCGAAGGTACATAGTCGCGCCAGAACCGGTATTCGGCCGGCTGCTCGATGGTGTGGTCTTCGCCCGGCCGGTAATCCATGGCAAAACAGTACGTGAACGCTTGAATATTCGCCGGACGGGCTTCGGCGGCTGCGTGCGGCTCGCCTGTCTCCCGCGACGACTCCGAGCCGGTTACATATTCCACATGAGCCAGAGGCAGCAGTTCGCCCTGTTCGGTCGCATCCAGAAAATACGGCGCCGAGAGGGCACGCTCGCGGCCCGTCTCCAGATCGCGCACGGTAACCGCACGCACCGAATCTCGCGCCACGTCCGCGCCCACCGGCTTGTGCCGCGCAAGCACGGTCACGCGGCCCTCGCTGACGAACGGTGCGAGCATTTCTTCGAGCACCGCCAGCGATACACGCGGCTCGTGCGTCAGTCGCGAGACACGGCCGTTACCCGGATTGAGATCGCGGCGAAGGCGCGCGGCCTCGGTGAGCGGGTAATTGCGGCGGTAGTAGTCGCGCACGCGGTCGCGATACTCGCGGTAAGCGCGCGTCGCGCCGAAAGACTCGATCCAAGCGTGCTCGTCCGGTGGAACCGCCTGCGAAGTGAGCTGGCCGCCCATCCAATCCGTCTCTTCCGTCAGGATGACGCGCAGACCGTTGCGCGCGGCAGCGAGGGCCGCCGCACAGCCTCCGACGCCGCCGCCGATGATGGCGATATCGCACGCCAATTCACGCGCGAAAATCATGCCGGGCGCGGCGAGAACACTACCTGCTGCCTCTAAGAACTGCCGGCGGCTGCTGTGCATTTCTGACGGACTCCTTTTGCGGTGCGTGTTAAACTGAACCAAGTTATCTTAATCCAGAGGTTCATTCCCGGTATGAAATCAAGTAGTGTCTTCAGCACCTTCTTCCTGGCTATTGGTTTGGCCCAAACGCCGCCGGCATCGCCACCTGCACACATGCCCGAGCCGCCTGCGCCGGTTTCGTCGCCCGCCCCTCCTCCCGATACACTCATCGCAACCGTTGACGGGCAGAAGCTGACCTACGGCGAGATTGCCAACTTCCTGAAGGGGATGAATCCCCAGATGCAGCAGAACGCCATGCGCAATCGTAAGGATTTCGTGGAGCGGTTTGCCCTTATGCGGAAGCTGAGCACGCTGGCGGAACAGGCGAAACTCGGCGAGCGGAGCCCTTACAAGGAAGCCATCGAATCCTATCGAATGAACATGCTCATGCAAGCCGAGATCAACGAATATGTTGATCATATTTTGATTACGGCTGATGATCTGCAGAAATACTACACACAGAACAAGGATCGCTATGACCAGGTCAAGCTGAAGGTCATTTATATTCCGTTCAGCTCTGCGCCGGCAGGCGCCGCGGAGCCGGCTAAGAAACATTTGACCGAGCAGGAAGCCAAAACCAAGGCCGAACAACTCATCAAAGAGATCAAAGGCGGCGCCGATTTCGTGAAACTGGTGAAGGAAAACTCCGAAGACGCGTCCTCGAAAGCCAAGGACGGCGACATGGGCACGCTTTCGCGCGCCGACAATGTGCCCGAATCCATCCGCTCCGTGGTGTTTGGGCTGAAAGCCGGCGAGGTGAGCGATCCGGTGCGGCAGCCGAACGGGTTCTACATTTTCCGCGCGGAAGAAGTGTCTCAAAGACCGCTGGAGCAGGTTCGGGAACAGCTCGTGAAGCAGTTGCAGAGCGAGCGACTGCAGGAGTGGCTGAAAGCTACGACCAAGAGCCTGAATATCAAATTTGAAAACGAGCAGTTCCTCTCCGGAGCCCCGGCCGCGCAGAGCCAAGGCGCGCCACCCGGCAAGTAGGCCGCCGGAATCGCGCTGCCTGTCGCTCGTCCATTCTTGCGTTATAGTAGGCGCAAAGAAAGGAATGCCCTCATGCAACAGGATCGCCGTAAGTTTATGGCGCGCTCCGTGGCGCTGGCCGCCGCGCCTCTGTTAGTTCCGCGCTCGGTCTGGGGCGCCAACGACCGGCTGGCGTATGGAGTCATCGGGACGGGCGGGCGGGGCCGTTATCTGAGCCGCAATTTTCAGAAACTGGGCGCGCAGTGCGTCGCGATTTCCGACGTCTACGAACCGAACCTGGAAAAGGCAAAAGCCGATGCGCCCGGCGCCACCGGCTATGTCGATTACCGGGAGTTGCTGCGGCAGAGCGGCATCGATGCCGTGGTCATTGCCACCCCCGACCATCAGCACTATCCCTGCCTGCAAGCGGCACTGGATGCGAAGAAGGACGTTTATCTCGAAAAGCCGATGTCCCATTCGCTCGAAGAGAGCGCCAAAATCGTGCAGGCCGTGCGACGAACTAAACAGATCGTGCAGGTCGGCATGCAGCGCCGCAGCGCGGAGCCGATCATCAAAGGCAAGCACCTCGTAGATAGCGGCATTCTGGGCAAGATCACTTTGGTGAAGCCGCAGTGGAACTGGAACATCGCCAAGGAACTGGACAATTCGCCGCTTCCCGGCAAGCTGGACTGGCAGCGCTTTCTCGGCTCCGCGCGCGACCATGAGATGCAGCCCATGCGCTTCCGTTACTGGCGCTACTTCTGGGATTACTCGGGGGGCAATATGACGGATCAGGGCACGCACTTGATGGACGTGGTGCAGTGGTTCACCAACTCGGGGCCGCCTCGCTCCGCGATTTCTTATGGTCAGGTGGCGAAAATGACGGGCGCCGAGACACCGGACGTATTCTGCGCCGTGTTTGAATATCCGGACTGCATGGCTACATGGACGCTGAATTATGCCAACTCATACGAAAATGGGTGGTCCATCCAGTTCCAGGGCGACAAAGGCACCATGATCGTGGACGAGGACGGATTCCGCATCTGGAAGGAGCCGTGGAAGGATAACCGCGAGCCGGTTGAGAAGCTTGACGCCGTGGTGCCCATCGAATCTCACATCCAGAACTTCCTCGATTGTGTAAAGTCGCGGCAGGAGCCGAATGCGCCGGTCGAAGTCGGGGCCAACGCGGTCGCGGGCCCGCATCTGGCGAATCTTGCGTTTCACCAACACCGGCAGGTGAAGCTGGGCGCGGACGGAAAAGTCTCGTAGCCGCGGCCGCTACAGCGACGGTCCAACGGAAGGAAATTCGTTCAACTGTGCGTGGCGGGCGCCGCTTCTCCCGTCAAATGCTCGAGAGTTTCGGGGGGATTGTAATACAGGATGCGGCTGCAGCTTTCGCAATGCATCACCTGCTCGCCGCGTTTCAAGTCCTGAAAGAATTGCAGCCGCAGCGACATATGACACCGCGAGCAGCGGCCATCCACGGCCTCCGCGATGGCAATGCCGTGCCGGAGTTTGCGAACCCGTTCGTAGGCGCTGAGCACCGGGGGCGAGATCTGCGTGGCAATTGATTTTCGCTCGGCCTGCAACTGATCGAGCTCCCTCTGATCGCCGGCGGTGCGTTCGCGAGCCTGATGCTTTTCGCCCTCGACCTGGGCCTTCTCCTGTTTCAGGGCGCCCTCCGCGGTCTTGACATTGCGCTCCAGAGGCTCCGATTCGCCCATCAGCTCCAGAATGCGGTCTTCGGCATTGCGAATCTCTTTTTCGCAGAACTCGATCTCGTGCTGGAAGGCGCGATATTGCTCATTTGTTTTGGCTTCCAGCATCTGGTCTTTCAGCTTGGAGATCTTCTGCTGCTGCACCTGGATATCGCCTTCCAGTCGCTTGCGATCCTTCTGGTTGGCGGTTAGCGCGGCGCGGTCGGCTTCCAGCTTGCGCTCGTGACTCTCGAGTTTCTTTTCGATTTCAGTGATGTGCTTCGGTAGGGATAAAATTTCTCTGGTTACTTCGGCGACCCGGATGTCTATATCTTGCAACCGGACCGCCAACTTTATATCGGGCAGCATTCCTCATAAAATTTTACCACGGACTTATCGCAGACGCCGGGTTAACGGCGCAAGCAACGCGCGCTTCGCCGACTCCATCTCGGGCAATTGGAACCACTTGGCCATCGCGAAAAAAACTACGAGTCCAAGTGGAACTGAGACTCCGAGGTCTATGACCCGCGCCACGCGCGAAGCGCCTAACCAATGCTCGATGGAGCGGCTGGAGAGCGCGCAGGCGGCTCCCATCATGGCGGAAGCCGTCGTGATCTTCGCGAAACTGGCGCTCAGGCGCCGGCCTTGAATGCCGCCAATCCGCCGGCGCAGAACCTCAAACAGGGCGATCGAGCTGAACAACGCCACCAGCGAAGTGGAAAGCGCCAGTCCCGCATGCCCCAACCCGGCAAACTTCACCATACCGGAAGCCGCAATGGCGTTAATCAGGATCGAACCCAAACTCACCATCATAGGAGTGCGCGCATCGTTGAGGGCGTAGAAGGCGGGCGCGAGCACTTTAATTGCCGCATAGCCCGCCAGACCAATGGAGTAGCAGGAAAGCGCCAGCGCGGTCTGGTGCGTATCGTCAGCGCGGAATCTGCCGCCCTGATACACGGCGCCAATCATGCTGTCGCCCAGCACCGCCAGTCCCACCGATGAGGGAATCGTCAGCAAGAAGATCATGCCGAGCGAACGGCCGAGGGTATTGCGAAATTCGTTCATGTCGCCCATGGCCGCGCTGCGGGACACAGAGGGTAACGTCGCCGAAGCGATCGCCACGCCGAACAATCCGAGCGGCAGCTGCATGAAGCGGAAAGCATACCCAAGCCAGCTCACCGGGCCGTTCATGACGTGGCCGGCCGCGTCGGTAATGCTGGACGCAAAGTTGGTATTCACCATCACGTTGACTTGCACCGATGCGTTCCCGACAATCGCCGGGCCCATTAGCGCCAGAATATTGCGCAGCCCCGGATGCGACAGGTTGAAGCGCGGCCGGAAGGCGAAACCCGCGCGCCATAGGCTGGGCGCCTGCCAGAGCAGTTGCCACGCGCCTCCCAGCACCACGCCATACGCCATGCCCTCGATGGGGCTGAGTCCGATCCTCGGTCCCACTAGAAAGCCCAATGCCAGCCCGAAGCTCAGCGAGCCGATGTTGAAGAAGGTCGACGACAGTGCCGGCACGCCGAACTGATTGCACGCATTCAGAATTCCCATGGCTTGCGCCGCCAGCGCCACCAACAGCAAAAACGGGAACATGATGCGCGTCAGCTTCACGGCCAGCTCGAATTTTCCGGGCACGGCCGCGAACCCGGGGGCAAGAAGCGAGACCAGCGCCGGACTGAAAATCATGCCCAGCACGCACATGACTCCCACCACAAGAAGTAACGACGTTGCTACCAGGTTCGAAAGCTCCGCGGCTTCTTTCTTCCCTTTTGTTGAAAGGTATTTGGTAAAGATCGGTACGAAGGCGGAGGAGAGCGCCCCCTCGGCGAACAGATCCCGCGTCAGGTTCGGAATGCGGAAGCCGAGAAGGAAGGCGTCGTAAACCTGGCCGGCGCCAAACAGGCGCGCCATGGCGATCTCGCGAATGAGTCCCGTGATGCGGCTCAGAAAGACCGCCGCGGAAACCACGCTGGCCGACCGTACCAGGCTCTCGTGCTTGGAATCCGCCGTTCGGGATGTTGGCGTAGCCGGCGTCATGTCTCAGTCCACCTGCCGGACTTCAACACGCTTATAGATTTCCTCGGTCTCGGCGGGACCGGCGAACTGCATCCCTGGGAGCCGGGCGGAAGCGGTACCGGCGGCCACGCCCCAGCGTAATGCCTCACGGAAATCTTTGTTCAGCTCCCGCGCCCACGTAAACGCTGCCGCCAGCGCGTCTCCGGAGCCGATTGGCGAAATGGCCTCGACGCGCGGCGGGATCACCTCGATCATCTGATGGTCGAACGCGCCCACCGCACCCTGGCTTCCAAGCGAAAGAATCACTGATTCGGCGCCCATTTTCCGGACGTTCGCGGCCGCCTGCAAAAAGTGCGTGCGCGTCAACAGCGGCCGGTCGAGCAAGCGCTCGGCCTCCTGCTGGTTCGGTGTGACTACCGTGGGCTTGGCCTCAATACCGGCCGCGAGCGCCTCCCCGTCCGCATCCAACAGTGTCTTCACGCCGCGCTTCCGCGCCATCGTCACCAGATGGGCGTAAAAACTCGCCGGCACGCCCGGAGGCAGGCTGCCGCAGATCATGAACCAGCTCGCATGCTCCAGCTTGGCACGCACTACTTTTTCGATGCGGGCCAGCTCCGCCTTGCTCAGCGCGGCGCCCGGCTCGTTCAGTTTTACCGTGAGCCCCTGCGTATCGGTGATGATCAGGTTGCGGCGCACTTCACTATGGATCGGAACCACGATCAGCTCGAACCCGCAGGAGTTCAGGAAGTTCTCGAAATGCGTGCCGGATTCGCCGCCCGCCGGCACAATGGCCATGGCCTTGCCGCCGAAAGAATGAATCACGCTGGCCGCATTGATGCCGCGCCCGCCGGCTGACTCACGGCTCGACGTAATATAAGCCCGGTCCTCAAATACCAGCCGGTCCACGGCGATGGTGCGGTCGATGGCTGGATTTACCGTGAGCGTGACAATCAAGTTTCTATTTTACTGGAGAGCGGCTGCGATTCCTTTCCGCCGCGCGATGCTACCCTGAAACTTGCGCCGCCATCCCCGAATCAGAGCTTATTTCGCGCTTGTTGCCGTGTGTTTTTTCTGGGGGACGACATACCTGGGCATTCGCATGGCGCTCGAGACGTTTCCGCCCCTGGTTCTGGTTTCGACGCGGTTCACACTCTCCGGTTCCATCCTGGTGGCGGCCGCACTGGCGCGTGGCGCGCGCCTGCCACGTGGACGAGACCTGCTCATCGCGGCGCTCAGCGGCGTTCTGATCCTGGGCATTGGCAATGGCTGCCTCACTTTTGCCGAGCTGCTGATTCCGAGCGGCCTGGCGGGCTTAATCAGCACGCTTTCGCCTTTTTGGCTGGTGGGCATTGAAGCCGCAATGCCCGGCGGCGAGCGCTTGCACGCACCCACCATTTTGGGAATGATCGTCGGCTTCGGCGGCGTCGCAATGCTGCTGTCGGGCGAGGTCGGCGCGGGCGTTTTCGGTCACGCCGCATGGAGCGGCTTTTTCCTTCTCCAGGCCGGAATGGTGGCATGGTCGGGCGGTTCGCTCTATCAACGGCGGCAGCGGGCCGATGCCCATCCCATTGTGGTCGGCGCGGTCCAACAGGTCTTCAGCGGACTGGCGGTCCTTCCCCTGGCAATTGTCTCCGGCAACCATCACCTTGCCTGGAGCGCGCGCGGCGTGGGCGCATTGTTCTATCTGGTGATTTTCGGCTCTATCGTCGGCTACAGTGCCTATGCATACGCACTTGACCGGCTGCCGGTCGCCGTGGTCTCGGTTTACCCGTACGTGAACTCCGTGGTGGCTGTGGCGCTCGGCTGGCTGATCTATCGGGAGCCGTTCGGCGCGCGCGAAGCGGCCGCCATGCTCGTCATCTTCGCGGGCGTCGGATTAGTGAAATGGCAGAGCGGCAAAGCGGCGCTGGCACGAATGGAAGTGGAAGCATAATGAAAACCATCATCGAGCCATTCCGCATCAAGAGTGTCGAACCGCTCCGGCAAACCTCTCCCGAAGAGCGCGGGCGTTTCCTCCAGCAGGCCGGCTACAACCTGTTCCTCATCGACGCCAAGAATATCCTGATCGATCTCCTGACCGACTCCGGCACCAGCGCCATGTCCACCGAGCAGTGGGCGGCCATGATGCGCGGCGATGAATCCTATGCCGGCAGTGAAAGTTTCTACCGCTTCAAGCGCGTGGTGCAGGATCTCACCGGGTTCAAGCATGTGATTCCGACCCACCAGGGCCGCGCCGCGGAGCGCATCCTTTTTACCGTGATGTGCCGCAAGGGCCACATCGTCCCGAACAACACGCATTTCGATACCACGCGCGCGAACATTGAATTCACCGGCGCGCGCGCCGTCGACCTGCCATTACCGGAAGCCGCCGACACGCAAGCGCGGCTCGATTTCAAAGGCAACATGGATGTCACCGCGCTCGAGCGGCTCATGGTGACCGAAGGCGCGCGGAACATTCCGCTCGTGATGCTCACCATTACCGACAACTCGGGCGGCGGCCAGCCCGTTTCGATGGAGAACATTGCGGCTTTGAAGCAAGTGGCGTCTCGCTACGGCATTCCGTTCTACCTGGACGCCTGCCGTTTCGCCGAAAACGCCTGGTTTATTGCACGGCGCGAGCCCGGTTATGCCGATAAGACCCCGAAACAGATCGCACAAAAGATGTTCTCGTATGCCGATGGCTGCACATTTTCCGCCAAGAAAGACGCTTTCGCCAACATCGGCGGTTTCCTGTGCACGAATGACGACCGGCTGGCGATCCAGGAGACAAACCTCCTGATCCTCACCGAGGGGTTCCCGACTTACGGCGGGCTTGCGGGCCGCGATCTCGAAGCCATCGCCGTAGGACTCGAAGAAGTCCTCGATCCGGATTACCTGCGCTATCGCATCGCTTCCACGGATTATCTCGGCCGCCACATCGCCGATCATGGCGTCCCGATTGTCGAGCCGCCCGGCGGCCACGCGATCTATATCGACGCCGCGCGCATGCTGCCGCACATTCCCAAGCAGCAGTTCCCGGCGCAAGCGCTGGCTGTCGAACTTTACCGCCACGCAGGCATCCGCTCGGTGGAGATCGGTTCGGTGATGTTCGGAGAGAATGCAAAACACGAGCTGCTGCGCCTCGCCATCCCGCGTCGCGTCTACACGCAGAGCCACGTCGATTACGTCGTGGAAGCGATCATCGAAGTGAACGAGCGGCGGGAACGCATCCGCGGCCTGGCCATCGAATCCGAGCCGCCGTTTCTGCGCCACTTTAGCGCGCGATTCCGGCAGCTATAATTGAATTCCGCGATGGCCGTCAACTGGTTCCCTTTGTGGCTCAGCCTGCGCGTGGCTGCCCTGGCCACGCTGGTCTCTCTGGCACTCGGATTGTGGATCGCCCACGTGCTGGCCAACCGGAATTTTCGCGGCAGGGAACTGCTCGATGCGGTGGTTACGCTGCCGCTGGTGCTGCCGCCGACGGTGCTTGGCTATTACCTCCTTGTCACTCTAGGCCGCACGAGCCCGCTCGGTCATTTTTACGAATATCTGTTCGGCGCGCCTTTGGTTTTCACTTGGCAGGCGGCAGTGGTGGCGTCTACGTTTCACGCCATTCCGCTGCTTGTGAAATCCGCGCGCGCGGCCTTTGAAACGGTGGACCGCAGCTACGAGAAAGCGGCCCGCAATCTTGGCGCTTCCGACTGGCGCGTGTTTTGGCGCGTCACGCTGCCACTCTCGCGCCGTGCCGTGATTGCCGCAAGCGTGCTGGCTTTCGCGCGCGCGCTCGGCGATTTCGGCGCCACCCTCATGATCGCCGGCGACATTCCGGGAAGGACGCAGACCGCTTCTATCGCCATCTACGACGCTGTCGAAGGCGGAGATACTTTGGTCGCCCGTGTATTGGTCCTGGTACTCTCGGCCGTCGCTATTGCGATTGTGTACGCCGCCAACCGTCTGCAACAGCGCCAGGTGGTTGGATGATTCAGGCGCGCATCGCCAAGCGCTTTCCGCCGCGGCCGGATTCCGCCGCGTTCTCGCTTGAGATCGAACTGCAAGCACGCGCCGGCGTCACTGCGCTATTCGGCGCCAGTGGCGCGGGCAAGACGCTCACGCTCGATTGCATTGCAGGTTTCACGCGTCCCGACGCGGGCCGGATTCTGCTCGATGAGCAGATTCTGTTCGACGCCGAATCGCGTGTGAATCTGCGGCCGCAACAGCGCAACTGCGGCTATGTTTTTCAAAACTACGCGCTGTTTCCGCATATGACGGTACGGCAAAATCTGCTCTTCGCCGCCGAGCGCCGGCCGCGCCTGGAGCGGTACCGCCGCGTGAATGAAATGATCGAGCGGTTCCACTTGGCTGACGTTTCCGGCAGGCGCCCGCATGAGGTCTCGGGCGGCCAGAAGCAGCGCTGCTCCATCGCGCGCGCCCTGATCGGTTCGCCGCGCCTGCTGCTGCTGGATGAGCCCGCGCGGGGCCTGGATGCTCCGCTGCGCGCCGAACTGTACGCTTTGCTGCGCCAGATTCGCTCCGAGTTTCAGGTCCCCATCCTCCTGGTCACGCACGATCTTGACGAGTGCTTCGAGCTTGCCGAAGAGATGCTGATCATCCGGGAGGGGCGTGTCGTACAGAGCGGCCCGCCGCGCAAGATCCTGGAACAACCGGCCAGCGTCGAAGTGGCGCGCCTGCTGGGCATCGCGAATTTGTTCGAGGCTGAAATCACGGCGCTCGATCCGGGCCGCAATACCAGCCGCCTGCGTTTTCAGGATCAGGAATTGACCGGAACTTATTATCCGGGCCACTTGCTGGGCGATCGCGTGTGGCTATGCATCCGCGCCGAGGATTTGCGCGCGGTGAAGCACAACGGGTCCCGCCTGGAGCCCAATCAGCTGGCGGCTAAATTACTTCGAGTCGCGGAAAAACCGCAATCCGTGCGCCTGGAATTTTCGGGGGACATCGCCGTCGAGCTGCCTCGCCAGGAATTCGAGCGGCAGAAGGACAATAAGGATTGGCTGGTCGAGTTCCCGCCCGGCTCGCTTAGAGTGTTGTAGAAGGGTGGAACAGTTTTGCTGGAGCGCATTGCGCTGTTCCGAAAGCGCCGATTTTCTCATGAAGCCTTTTGACGAATACGTCGCGCTGGCCGAACAGGCCCACGGCCACATGTGCGCCGGCCAGATCCTCGGCCTGCGCCTGGCGCTATATGGCATGAAGCTGCTGGGCATCGACGATCCTACGGGCAGCGATCGCAAGCGCTTGGTAACGTTCGTCGAAATCGACCGCTGCGCCACCGATGCGGTTCCGATCGTGACCGGCTGCCGTTTGGGAAAGCGTGCTCTCAAATTCCGCGACTTCGGCAAAGTTGCCGCGACATTCTGCGACTTGAGAGAGGATCGCGCCGTGCGTGTGGTTGCGCGCGAAACGTCGAAAGAGCGGGCGAAGGCGCTCTACCCTCACATCGCCGACAAGAACCAGCAGCAGATGCGCGCCTACCGTGAGATGCCGGACGAGGATCTTTTTTCGATGCAATGGGTGAAGGTAGCGCTTGGACCGGAGGAGTTTCCCGGCTACAAGGGCGAGCGCCAGACCTGTGCCGAGTGCGGCGAGGGGATCAACTTCAAACGGGAAATCGTGCGCGACGGCCGCGTGCTCTGCAAAGCTTGCGCCGGCGAGCGTTACTACACCCCCCTATAGTGCTGCGCTACTACATCACCGACCGCAGGGCGCTGGGCGGCGTGGAAGCCCTGGTCGCGAACATCGCGCGCCAACTCGATGCGGGCATCGAGCGCATCCAAATCCGTGAGAAAGATTTGACTGCGCGCGAATTGGCGCGCCTCGTGCGGCGCGTGCTTCAGCTTTCCAATCCGCATGGAACACGAATTTTGGTGAACGATCGCGCCGATATTGCGCTGGCCTGTGGTGCGGATGGCGTGCACCTGCCGGCTGGCTCAATCGCTCCATCGCGCCTGCGGGAGATTGCGCCCGCGAGCTTTCTCATCGGTGTTTCGTGCCACTCCGTGGAGGAAGTCCGGCGAGCGGAAGCGGAGGGCGGCGATTTTGCCGTATTCGGTCCGATATTTTTCACAGCGTCCAAAGCCGCCTATGGCGCGCCGCTGGGGGTCGGGCTGCTCTATGATGCCGCGCACGCAGTACAGATGCCGGTGTTCGCATTGGGCGGCATCACGCTCGAAAACATGCAGCAATGTCTGGACGCCGGCGCCGCCGGTATCGCCGGCATTTCGATGTTTCAGCGGCGTTAGCTTGCGGAAACGCCGACCCCGGTCACGTCCCGCGTGCGCAGTTCCTTGATCCTGTCGCGAAATTGCGCGGCTTTCTCGAACTCGAATTTACGCGCTGCCTCGCGCATGCGCTCTTCCAGTTCGCCCATGAAGGTCTTCCGTTGCTCGGCCGTCATGGCCTCCACATCTTCGTCGGCTTCCACCGGCACCGTAACGTAGTCGCCCTCGGCGATCGCCACCAGGCTCATATCGATCGGCTTAATGATGGATTGCGGCGTAATGCCGTTGCGCTCGTTGTATTCCACCTGCACGCGCCGCCGCCGGCTGGTTTCGTCGATGGCTTTGCGCATGCTGTCGGTCATGACGTCGGCGTAGAGAATCGCCCGGCCTTCCAGGTGCCGCGCCGCCCGGCCCATGGTCTGGATGAGCGAACCGCTCGACCGCAGAAAACCTTCTTTGTCGGCATCCAGAATCGCCACCAGTGAAACCTCCGGCAGGTCCAGACCCTCGCGCAGCAGATTGATGCCGATCAGCACATCGAACTCGCCCCGGCGCAGATCGCGCAAGATCTTGATGCGGTCGAGCGTTTCGACTTCCGAATGCAGGTACCGGCAGCGCACGCCGACTTCGGAGTAATATTCGGCCAGATCCTCGGCCATGCGCTTGGTCAGCGTTGTGACCAGCACGCGGTGGTCGGATGCGACCCGCTTGCGAATTTCACCCAGTAGGTCATCCACCTGCCCTTTGATCGGCCGCACTTCGACTTCCGGGTCCACCAGCCCCGTAGGCCGGATGATCTGCTCCACCACCACGCCGGCGGACCGGGTCAGCTCGTACGGCCCCGGCGTCGCCGAAACGTAAACCACCTGGTTCACTCGATTCTCGAACTCTTCGAAGGTCAGCGGGCGATTATCGAGCGCGCTGGGCAGTCGGAATCCGTGTGACACCAGCACTTCCTTGCGCGAGCGGTCGCCATGATACATACCATGCAACTGCGGGATGGTCTGGTGGCTCTCGTCGATGAACATGATCGAGTCCTGCGGCAGATAGTCCAGCAGCGTGGGCGGAGCTTCACCCGGAAGCCGTCCGGAAAAATGGCGCGAATAATTCTCGATTCCATGGCAGTAGCCGATCTCGCGCATCATTTCCAGGTCGAACATGGTGCGCTGGTAGAGTCGCTGCGCCTCGATCATCTTCCCCTGCTTCTCGATCTCTTTCTTCCACCAATCCAGTTCCGCCAGGATGCCGGCCATGGCTTTTTCCCTGGTCTCTTCGGACATCACGTAATGCGTCTTGGGGTAAATGGGCAGCCGCAGATAAGTCTGGCGCACCTGTCCCAGCAGCGGGTCGATCTGCGCGAGGCTCTCGATTTCATCGCCGAACAGCTCGATACGATACGCGTAGTCTTCGTAAGTCGGATAGACCTCGATCACGTCGCCGCGCACGCGGAAAGTGCCGCGCCGAAAATCGTGATCGTTGCGCTCATACAGGATGTCCACCAGGCGCGAGACAATCTGGTTGCGCGAAATTTTCTGGCCCTTTTCCAGCATGAGCAGCATGCCATAGTAGGCTTCGGGCGAACCGAGGCCGTAAATGCAACTCACGCTGGCTACGATCACGCAGTCCCGCCGCTCGAAAAGCGAACGCGTCGCCGAGAGCCGCAGTTTATCCAGCTCGTCGTTGATGGTCGCTTCCTTTTCGATATAAACGTCGCTCGACGGAATGTACGCTTCTGGCTGGTAATAATCGTAGTAGCTGACGAAATACTCAACCGCGTTCGAAGGAAAGAATGATTTGAACTCGTGATAGAGTTGCGCCGCGAGCGTCTTGTTGTGCGCCAGAACAAGCGCCGGACGGCCGATCTGCTCGATCACCTTGGCC
>DATLVQ010000462.1:0-3021 GCA_035577325.1 Bryobacteraceae bacterium
TAAGGCGGGCTGGGTGGTGGCGACGCACTGTTCGGCACGCGGAAGGAGACAATTAAATGCAGTGGCATTGGGGAAACAATATGGAAGGACCGAGGGAACGGCTGCCAGAACGGCAAGATGAAATCGGTGCGCCAGGCGCTCGCCTACAAGTTATCCTCAGTGAACGCGACGGTTGGCGCACTGTGGAGATCACGGGGAACCCTCTGGGTCTTAAGGCCCTCTCCGCCATCTGTTCAGGCCTAGCCGAATTAACGGCGGAAGAACTCCTGACTCCAGCAAATCATTACCATTTGGACGAGAACTTCTGGGGCACCGAGAAGGGATCAGTTGACTTGGTCGTCTATTGCCACGAAGACGACTGGCCGGGATGGACGGAACCTTCAAACTGACCCACGACCACTGTTCGATCCGGGTGATGGGTCTAACGGCGAAGAGCGGTAGGGCATCCCAGACCGGTTCATCGGGGATCTGGCTTTGGCCAGCCCTCGGATTTCTCGAGATCGTGAAATGCCTTCGATACTTCTTTCGCCTTCTTCACATTAAAACCGCCCTTGAGGTTGTACTCGCGGACAAGCACATGCCACTTCTGAATAAACTTGTCGGCCTTCAGCAAGAATTCCCGTTCCTTACCTTGCGCCTCCAATCGGGTTGCCATCTCGGTCTGCGAGGATGTCTGATTCCGCCAAGCTGCGTTCGATAGCGCTTCCCAATAGAGCTGCTGGATCGGGTCTGGCCTGTAGCTCAGATTCGAATGCGGACTCTGGGCAGACGCGGGGGCTAATAAAAAGAAAGACGACAGAAGAAAGTTCATCATGGGTCTCATGCACCCAAGCTAGATTGGCGAGGTCAAATCGAAATGAAGCCTGAGTGAAGAATGAGAAACGTTTCTCGCGCGCGGGATTTGGTGAATTTCAGCTCCTCACGAGATGCTGTCTAAATGCCAGCACTACTCGCAAGTTTCGGCGAGCAAGATTACCCGCCTGCCGTGAATTTCTTCTGCTCCGTGGTCAGCCGGGCAGTGGCTCTCATGCAGAGGAATTTCGCTTTGCATCTGGCATCAATGGCGTGTTTCAAACTTCCGCGCGAGTATGCCGATGATGAATAATCCGCAAAGACCAGCGCTACCTTCAATTCGTCCTGCGCAGACTCCAGGTCCTCTTGGTTGAATCCGTACTCGGGTTTATTTGGGTGTGGTGTCATTCGGTAACTCCAGTTGCGATTCTTCCCTGGTTGTCGGTGCTTGTGAGCTACCAACCTAACTTATGTAAACCGAGATGGCAATCAGGTTTTCATATTAATCTCTTTATCCCCGTCGAATCAGCCGCGTAGCATGTGGAAAAAAAAAGAGGTCAAAGCGGCAGAGGCAATGGGGATGCATTTCCATGAGATAGCAAACCGCCGCCAGCCAGTTCAGATTTATGCTTCGACGCGGTCGCCCGGTTCGTCGAGCACCGTGAAGCTGAATTCGCGTGGTTTCACGTGATTGTGCACGGTTCAATCGTAACGTAGGCTGGCCTGTGGGAGGCGGAAGAGGGTGAGCTTTTCGCTTTGGATAGCCGGCGACGTTGCATGGGCGCAGGGCATGTATGAATCGCGGCCAATGGGGACGGCGGTCATCTCCGTCACGGATCTCTTCAAGCGCCGGGATTTCCGGCCGCTGCGGCGCGCGCCGAGCATGTTCGATGCGAGTTATGTCGGACTGTGCGCGTCGCTGGGCGATCTCAACGCAACGCTTCGCAAGCGACGTCTCTGCCGCGCCGCCGGTCCTCCGGTGGCCAGTCGTCAATTAACAAAGAACGCCGTTTCCCGCAGAATCGGGTAGTGGGTCGGCTTTAGATGATGGATGGAAATGACCACTCCGGTCGGATGAAAGTCAGCCATCTCGGGTGCCCCCGGAGGGTGGTGCAGAGCCTTATCCTCCGCTCCGGTCGCTTGCCATGTATCCGCGCTGGCGGTATTGTGCAATGGTTGAATGAAAAAACAGACTGACGTTCGCAGCGCTTTCAGACACGGTTAATAACGCCGCTCTTCCCGCCCGATGGCCGCTGTCACCGTAAGGTTGTCAGCCATCCCAGGAACGGAGGCGATGGGAGTATACTTGCTCGTGGCTGGGAAAGGAGCAACTCATGAGAAGAATTCGCCCTCGTGGGCTGCCGTACGTCGCGCTGGGTTGCGCTATATTGGCAACCCAAACTTTAAAGGCTGACACAATACTTATTAACGATCTGCCGGGGCTGATCACTGTCTCCGTTACGGATCCAGTCCGTGAGCAAGTCAGTGGTAACGGGAGCACGTCTGTTGAAGTGGACATCCACCCCCCTGTTTACGGTGCCACGTTAATCAATTTCGGAGTCGGAGACGTGGCTGAATGGCAGTTCGTGGAGCCTTTCCCTTCGAACCCTTGCTGCTTCCCCGTCGCAAGTGACTTCGCTTACGCGTATGAGGCTGATTTCCCCTCGGGACCTGTGTTGATTTTTCACTTTCATTCGATGGATGAAGTGATCACCTTTAGTAGTTCGCCGACTATCATCGAGAACGGAGACGTTCAGCCCTTCTTGGGTTTGGAATGGAGCGATGGCACAATTGACACGCTTGAGTTGAAATCTACGGAAACCCCTGAGCCCTCAACCTTGCTGCTACTCTGCACCGGCATGCTTGGAGTCGGGGCCACCGGGTGGCGCAAGTATTTGTCATGGGCCTTTTCCAACGCCCGTACTCGTGGAGTGTCCTCCGCCCAGCGGCTTCGATCATAGTCGCCGCCCCCGGTTCAGGCTGCCAGGAAGGTGCGGTTGAGCAAGGATTCCGATTCGCAATTGGAAGGGCATCGCGTGCAAGGCTTGTATTCGGCCACCACTAGAGGTAAGCTTTGGCCCAAGGTTCGACTCGTTAACCTCGCGACCCTGCGCCGCCAAGAGCGCTAAGGCCCTCCGAAGACTACCTGCCGTCCCAGTTGTTTCGAGGAGGCTTTATATGTGTACACCGACAAAACTTGGGGGCATCGCTTGTACGAGCACTAATGTA
>DATLVQ010000463.1:0-5025 GCA_035577325.1 Bryobacteraceae bacterium
GTTCACTGCCGAGGTGAAGCGCAGCTCGTGTCCATCAAGCGCGAAATCAGATGGCGTCCGGTAAGCGAAGAATTCGTCGCTGTGTTCGACCGCCTGCTGGCTCAGTAGTCGCAGCCAGGCTTCGTCGCCGTGACCGTTGCGCCGATTGAGTTGGGTCTGCGGCCAGTGCCGCGTCCACTCCAATCCCCATTCGAAGGGACGCACGACACGGTCGGTGGCGCGCGAACAGAGGCGCTCCTCCCAGGCGTGCATCCATCGCCGGTAAACTTCAGCCATCTCTAGCAATGTAACAGTTTGGAGTGAAGATGAGTGAAGAGCCTCCGCCGTCCGGTCTTCTGCGTCATGGCGGCGCAGGTGATAAAATCGGACCGTTTGGAGCCATAGCCATGAATCGACGACATTTTCTGATGAGTACCGCGGCGGCGGCCGGCGCGTCCGCGCTGAGAGGCGCCCCCAGCATTAACGACACCGTGCGCGTGGCGTGCGTGGGCATTCGCGGGCAGGGCAACGCGCATATCCATGAATACTCGAAGATGCCGAATGTCGAGATCGCCGCGCTTTGCGATGTGGACGAGAATGTCCTGAACAAGCGCCTGCAGGAAGTGGAAAGCTCCGGCAAGCGGAAGCCCGCGGCGTTCACCGATGTGCGCAAACTGCTCGAAGACAAGTCCATCGACGCCATCTCCATCGCCACGCCCAACCACTGGCACTCGCTCATCGGCATTTGGGCCTGCCAGGCGGGCAAGGACGTGTATTGCGAAAAGCCGTGCTCGCATAATATTTTCGAAGGCCGGCAACTGGTGGCGGCGGCGCAGAAATACAACCGTATCGTGCAGCACGGCACCAACAGCCGCTCCGGCGTGGCGGTGCGCGAAGCGGTGAACAAAATGCGCGCGGGCCTGATTGGCGACGTCTATATGGCGCGCGGCCTGTGCTTCAAATGGCGCGATACCATTGGCCATACTCCTGAAGAGGCCGTGCCCGCCGGCGTCCACTATGATCTTTGGACCGGCCCCGCGCCGCTCCAGCCCTTCACGCGGAACCATTTTCACTACAACTGGCACTGGTTCTGGAACTACGGCAATGGCGACATCGGCAACCAGGGCATCCATGAGATGGACATCGCGCGCTGGGGACTTGGCGTGAAGTTTCCGACACGGGTGAGCGGCATGGGCGGGCACTTCATGTTCGATGACGACCAGCAGACGCCCAATACAATGTCCTCAATGTTCGAATTCGAGGAGGGCGGCAAGAAGAAGTTTCTGGTGTTCGAAGTCCGCCACTGGATGAGCAATCACGAGGCTGGGATCGGCGAGCGTCCGGCGGGGAAGAAGAAAGACTCCAACACCGTAGGCAACATTTTCTACGGGTCCAAGGGTTATCTCGCCATCGACGGCTACGGGCAATACAAGACGTGGCTGGGCCGCGATCAGGAACCCGGACCAAGCCGCGCGGAAGACGGCAACAACTGGGCCAACTTCATCGAAGCCGTGCGCAGCCGCAAGCAATCGGACTTGAACGCGCCCATCGAAGAAGGTTACATGTCGACCGTGCTGGTGCACCTGGCCAACATTTCTTACCGGGTGGGCCGCACGCTGGAATTCGACGCTGCTACGCTGAGCTGCAAAGGCGATCCTGAAGCCACCGCCATGTTCACGCGCAAATATCGCGCGCCGTTCATTGTGCCGGAGAAGGTCTGAGGCTCGCCGCCGGATTCTGACGGGCGACTGAAAAGATGACCGATCCGCTGGCCTACCTGAGCGGCCAACTGGAAGCGTGGCGCAAAGCGGGCACGTATCAGCGCCTGCGTATTCTGGAATCGGCCAGTGCGGCCGAGTCGCGCTTCGATGGCCGCGAAGTCATCAATCTCGCGTCCAACAATTACCTTGGCCTCACCACGCATCCCAAGCTGGTTGAGGCGGCGCTCGCGGCCACGCGCAAGTACGGTGTGGGCTCGGGCGCGGTGCGGACGATCTCCGGGACCATGAGTCTGCACATGGAACTCGAGGAGCGTATCGCGCACTTCAAGAACGTCGAAGCGTGCGTGGTCTTCCAGTCGGGTTTCGCGGCCAACGCCGGGACGGTTTCGGCGATCCTTGGCCCGGACGATCACATCATCTCCGACGAACTGAATCACGCCAGCATTATCGATGGCTGCCGCTTATCTAAAGCAAAGATTCACGTTTTCCCGCATAAGGATGTGGCAGCAGCGGAGCGCGCCCTCCAAGAATTGACTTCCGTTTCCGGCCATAAGCTACTGATTACAGACGGAGTTTTCTCTATGGACGGTGACATCGGACCGCTTGCTGGCCTGGTGAAAGCCGCCGAGACTTATGGCGCCATCATGATGGTGGACGACGCGCACGCGTCCGGTGTTCTGGGACGGAACGGCCGCGGCACTGTGGACCATTTCCATGTACACGGCCGCGTGCAGGTGCAAGTAGGTACGCTTTCGAAAGCCATCGGCGTGCTCGGCGGTTATGTGTGCGGCAGCCGCGATCTGATCCAGTTCTTGTATCACCGGGCGCGGCCGTTTTTGTTTTCGACATCGCATCCGCCTGCGGTTGCGGCGTCGTGTCTGGCGGCGTTCGACGTTCTCGAACAAGAACCGGAGCGGATTCAGAATCTGTGGGATAACACCAAGTACTTCAAGCAGGGTCTGGAAGCGGCCGGATTCAACACCGGTATGAGCGAAACGCCGATCACACCAGTGATTGTGGGGGAGGCGAAAACGGCGCATCAACTCTCGGCCGCGCTTTTCGAAGAAGGCGTGCTGGCCACCGGCATTGGCTTCCCGACGGTACCCGAAGGCAAAGCGCGCGTGCGGACGATCGTCACCGCGACGCACACCCGCCAGGAACTAGACCGCGCGCTCGAGGTCTTTGCGCGCGTGGGCAAGAGAATGGGGATTCTAAAGCCGTAGGGCCCGGGTTAAAGCACAACTTTCATGGTCGTGTGAGGTCGCATGATTCGCGATTCGGAACTGAAGGCGCTGGCGTCATCCTAATTCGCATAGACGGTCCCGGTTTTAGCAACAGTCTTTTCGGGCAGCGGCACTCGTTTCAGCACCAGCGCCAGCATTCCCGAAATCAACGCCAGTATCGCGCTGCCATAGAACGCCGCCGACCAGCTGCCGAATCTCTCAAATAGCAACGCAGCCAGGCCGCCCCCGACGATCGCCGCCACGCCCTTGGCGCTGTACAGGAAGCTGTAGTTGGAGCTGGAATGGTCGGCGCCAAAATAATCGCCTATGAGCGACGGGAACAGCGAAAAAACTTCGCCCCAGGTGAAGAATGTAAGGATCAGAGTTATGGTAAACAACGTGCCGGATAGCCGCCCGACCGCTAGAACGCTGAACAGGCAGGCGGATTGCAGGATGAATGCGATCGCCATAGTAGTTTCGCGGCCAATGTGATCGGAGACCCAGCCCCACGCCACGCGGCTGGCTCCATTGGCGATGCGGTCGAATGCCAGGGCGGCGGTAAGCGCGGTGCGCGAGATACCCCATTCGCGCGCTACGGGCCCGGCTTGCGCGGTGACCAGGAGTCCGCCGGTGGCCATCAGGACGAACATTGCATACAGCAGATAAAACTGCGGGGTGCGCAGCATCTCGGGCGTCGAAAACTGCACGACGTTACGGCGAATACGCGCCGAAAATTTTCGTCTGGTCGAGTGCACCGCCGCGAACTCCGGGCCGGGATGGCGAAGCATTTGCGCCACCACGATGATGACCAGGCCCTGTCCGATGCCGGTCACCACAAACGCCGTACGATAACCCTCTATGTGAATGATTGCCGCGATGAGCGGAATGAACAGCGCCGAGCCCGCGCCGAAGCCGCCCGCGATAATGCCCGCGGCCAAGCCGCGCCGGTCGGGGAACCACTTGAGCGCGCTTGCAATCGAACCGCTGTAGACGAACGCGGCGCCGACTCCGGCCAGTGCGTAAAAAACATAAAGCTGCCAGAGCTCGGTGGCATACGCCAGCGAGGACCATCCGACGCCGCACAGCACGCCCGCGATAGTGGTAAAAATGCGCGGGCCCATGCGATCGATCAGCCAGCCTTCGAGCGGCATGATCCACGTTTCGAAAATGATGAACAGCGTGAAGCCCCACTGGATGTCGGAAAGTTTCCAGCCGGTCGACTGCCGAATAGGTTCGACGAACAGCGTCCAGGCGTATTGCAGGTTGGCGATCATGACCATCGCCACCAGAGCCGCCCCGAGTTGGAACCAGCGGTTTTTCAATGGACGCCCCGGCGCTGCTTTTCCAAAAGCTTGGCGCAGGCGTAAACCGCGCGCGTATGCGGCATGGCGATGCCCAGCCGGTCGCCCAATTCGAGCGCCGCGCCTACAATCGCATCGAGCTCGAGTGGCCGGCCGGCCTCCAGATCCTGCAACATTGACGTCTTGTGCTCACCGACTTTCTCGGCGCCTGCAATGCGCTGGTCGATCGTGATCGGCATCTCGATGCCTAGCTTATGTGCCACTAATTCAGTCTCCGCCATGATGCCGCGCACCAGTTTCGAGACTTGCGCATCCCGCGCCATCGTCGCCAGCGTCGCGCCCGTTAGGGCACTGATGGGATTGAAGGCAATATTGCCGAGCAGCTTGACCCAGATTTCCTGGCGGATGTGGGTGCTGACGGGCGCCCGCAGCCCGGCTTCGACCAGAGCAGCCGCAATCACGCGCGCTCGTTCGGTGCGCTCGCCATCGGTCTCGCCAACGGTGATGCGATTGCCCTCGGTGTGGCGAATGATACCGGGCTGGACGATTTCGGTCGAGAGATAAACGATCGAGCCGATCACGCGCCGGGGTTCGATGGCAGCCGTCACTACGCCGCCGGGATCGACGCTCTCAAGCCGTTCCGTGCCAGAGAAATACCACCACGGAATGCCGTTTTGCATGGAGACGACAATGGTCGCATTATGAAAAAGCGGCCGCAGATGGGGAGCGAGAGCGGGCAGGCTGTGCGCTTTCACGCCGAGAAAGATGGCATCCACGGAACCGGCGGCGTCGAGCGAGTCG
>DATLVQ010000464.1:0-7593 GCA_035577325.1 Bryobacteraceae bacterium
CACCTGGTGCTGCAGGTGCAGGTGCAGGATGCGGTAAGGGCAGAGGCGCTGCAGACGATCGAGCGCTTGAAAGAAGAGCTGCGCAAGGCCGGTATCCCATTCGCCTCCATGGAGAGTAACGAGCCGAACTCCATCGATACCGCCGACACCATCCAAATCACAATCAAAGGAATTCCGGCGGATAAGTCCTCGGCCCTACGCGGCATCGTGTCGGATCGCTTCGCCACCTGGATCCTCACGGCGGTCAGCGCGACTGAGTACCGGCTGAACATGCGGCCCTCCGAACTGCTGAGCCTGAAGCGCGACACAGTAGAGCGCTCGATTCAGACCATCGGCAATCGTATTAACGCCCTGGGCCTCACAGAACCCGTGGTGCAGCAGGAAGGCAGCGCCGACAGAGACTTCCGTATTCTGGTGCAGTTGCCCGGCGTGGACGACCCGGCGCGCGTGAAGGATATCATCGGTACGGCGGCTGTACTTGAGATTGTCGAAGTGAAGGATGGCCCGTTCCCCAGCCAGGAGCAGGCGCTGTCGCAGCACGGCGGCGTGCTGCCGCTGAACACGAAGTTGGTGAAAGCGCCGGCGCGCGGCGGTGAAGGCGTGAGCTGGTACCTTGTGAGCCGCACCCCGGTGGTCACAGGGCGCGATTTGCGCAACGCCCGGGCCAGCCAGGACGAGTTCCGCAAATGGGAGACAGGGTTCTCGCTCTCCCCGGACGGCGCGCGCCGTTTCGAGCGTTTCACCGAGGCGAATATTGGGAACCGCCTGGCGGTGGTACTCGATAACCAGATCCGCAGCGTGGCCACGATTCAGGCCCGAATCAGCGATCAGGGCCGTATTACCAATGTGGGAACCGAGCAGGAGGCCAGCGATCTGGCCCTGGTACTCCGTTCCGGCTCTCTGCCGGCCAGCATCGTTTACCTGGAGGAGCGCTCCGTGGGGCCCTCGCTAGGCGCGGATTCGATTCGCGAAGGCATTGTGGCGGGCCTGGCGGGCCTGCTGGCTGTTATCGTTGCCATGCTCGTATATTACAAGCGCGCGGGTGTGAATGCCGTACTGGCCCTGGTGCTGAACACGGTGTTGCTGCTGGCGGCCCTGGGCTATTTTGGCGCGGTTCTGACGCTGCCCGGTATTGCTGGCGTGATTTTGACCATCGGTATGGCGGTGGATTCAAACGTACTGATTTTCGAGCGCATCCGCGAGGAACTGCGGGCCGGCAAGGCCATTGTTTCGGCAGTGGATGCCGGTTTCGGAAAAGCCTGGTGGACGATTGTGGACACCCATGTCACCACCATCGTGTCTTGCGCCTTCCTGTTCCTGTTCGGAACCGGGCCGGTGCGTGGTTTCGCGGTCACACTGGTGATCGGTTTGCTGGCAAATGTGTTTACGGCGGTGTTTGTATCCCGCGTGATTTTCGATTACGAACTGTCGGGGAAGCGGCAGCTTAAAACTTTGAGTATTTGACCGGATTGTGTTAGCTTTTGTACTCTCCGGCAGAAAACGAGCGGTCCAAAGCCAGTTGGGGGACCGGGAACAACATCCCGGTTCGTGGTGTCTAATCGACCAAGCACTGGTATGGGCCTGATACGGTCGGACAATGGAATTATTCAAGAATCCAAATTACGATTTTCTAGGCTTCAAGTGGCCGTTCATCATCGCATCGCTGGTGCTTTCAGTGGCGGGGTTGTCGAGCATTGCCCTGAAGGGCGGGCTGCGCTATGGCATCGATTTCAAGGGCGGTACTTTGATGACGGTGAAGTTTGCAGGTAATCCCCCGGTTGACGCAATTCGCGCGGCGGTGTCTAAAAGAATATCGGGCTCGGGTGAAGTAACCGTGCAGACTTTTGAATCCAGTTCGCATGAAGTGGCGATCGGAACGGAGCTGGCCGACGAACGGCAGCTTGACCAGAACCGCCGGGCGATCCTGCAGGCGCTCGAAACCACATTCGGGCAACCCAATAGCGGAAAGCTCGACTTCAACAACGCCGGTCACGACGCTTTGGCGGGCCGGCTGCGCGATGCGCTGGCGCGCAACAACGTGGCGCTTTCCGATGCCCAGCTGCAAAAACTGGTGACCGATATCCTGGATTTCCGAAACAGTGCGCCGCGGTCGGGTCTGATCACGAATTTCGAGCAATTGTCGGCGGTGCCGGGGGTGACGCCTGCAGTGATCAATGCACTGAACCAGGAATGTTACGTGGGGGCTTTTTCGGTTCGGGGAGTGCAGGTTGTCGGTCCCAAGGTCGGCGCAGACCTCCGCCAGCGGGCAGTTTGGGCGACTCTTGCCGCGCTCGGCGGAATGTTGGTATATATAGCGTTTCGTTTTGAGTGGATCTATGGCGTGGCGGCGGTGATCGCGGTCTTTCACGACACCATCATTACCATCGGATTCTTTTCCCTGTTCGATAAGGAAATTACTCTAACGGTCATAGCGGCGCTGTTGACGCTTGTGGGCTATTCGATGAACGATACCATCGTGATCTTCGACCGCATTCGCGAGAACTTGAAGCTCTCGCGCCGCGAGCCCCTGGAACAACTAATCAACCGCAGCGTGAACCAGACGCTGAGCCGCACCATCATGACCTCGGGGCTGACGTTTCTGACGGTGATCGCGCTGTTCCTGTTCGGCGGCGCGGTGCTGCACGGATTCTCGTTCGCACTGGTAGTAGGCATCATCATCGGGACGTACTCCTCGGTATTTATCGCCAGCCCGATCGTTTTGTTCTGGCACAACTGGTTTGACGACAGGAAGAAGTCCGGGGCCGCGATCGCTCCGTCGAAACTGAGTCCGGCCAAGGAGCCGGTGCGTAAAGGTTCGGTACGAGCTGTGAAATAATGAGCGAGCCGCGCGAGGGATCCACCGCTCGCGGACAGGCTGACGGAGAGAGACATTATGTTTGAACAAACGTTTGTCGATGGCGTGGGCAAAACCAACCGGACATGGACGGTCCTGGTGTCGTTCATCGGTCAGATGATGCTGCTGGGAGTATTCATTTTGCTCCCCATGATTTATTTCGACGCGCTGCCGCGGACGCAGCTGACCAGCTTCCTGGTGGCTCCACCGCCTCCGCCGCCGCCACCGCCGCCGCCAGCGGCCGTGCCGGTAAAGATGGTGAAAGTGATTCCCCGCCAGTTCGACGCCGGGCGCCTGATGGCCCCTAAGACAGTTCCCAAAGACATCAAGATGATTCAGGAAGAAGAGCTGCCGCCGCCATCGGCATCGGCTGGAGTGGTGGGTGGCGTTCCGGGCGGCGTGCCCGGCGGTACCCCTGGGGGCGTGATCGGCGGCATCATCGGTTCGGTTCCGACGGCGGCTCCACCTCCTCCCCCGCCCGTCGAAGTCAAGAAACCGACGGTACAGCGTATTCGCGTGGGCGGGCAGGTGCAGCAGGCGAACTTGATCCGGCAGCCGAAGCCGGTCTATCCGCCGCTCGCGAAACAGGCGCGCATTCAAGGTGTGGTACGGTTCAACGCCATCATCGGTAAAGACGGCACGATTCAAAATCTGACCCTGATGAGCGGTCACCCGCTGCTTGTTCCAGCAGCGCAGGAAGCCGTCAAGCAATGGCTGTACAAGCCAACGCTGCTCAATGGTGAGCCGGTGGAAGTGGCAACGGTAATCGACGTGAATTTCACGTTGAGTCAGTAGTAGCAAGGAAGGGCCGCTTCGAGGCGCCAAAACGCCGCTGGCGGATGAGCTGAACGCTAAAAGAGCTAAACATTTCACGTAGGAGAGAGAGACACAATGTTCTTACAATTGCAGGTTTGGGCGTTTTGGTTGTTGCAGGAATCGGGCGGCGTGGGCTGGGATCCGAAGTCGCTCTGGAACCAGATGGGCACCCTCGCCAAATTCGTGGTCGTGGTGCTGTTCATCATGTCGGCCTGGTCGATTGGTGTCATGATCGACCGTTTGATGGCTTATAGCGCGGCGCGGAAACAGTCGCGCCAGTTCGCGCCGGCAGTAGCCGGGGCGCTGCGCGAAGGCAAGCTGGATGAAGCCGTGAAGATCGCCGACCGCTACAAGAAGAGCCACTTGGCGAAAGTAGTGGTGGCGGGTCTGCAGGAGTTTCAGGCGCATCAGATCAGCTCGGAAATTCCGGGTGAAGAGATCGAGGCGTCGAAACGTGCTCTGGAACGCGCGGAAGCAATCGTGCATGCCGAACTGAAACGCGGCATCAGCGGTCTGGCGACGATTGGGTCGACGGCTCCGTTCGTCGGTCTGTTCGGAACGGTGGTCGGCATCATCAACGCGTTCAAGCAGATTTCGACCGAGAAGTCGACTGGTCTGGGTGCGGTGTCGGGCGGCATTTCAGAAGCGCTTGTCACTACCGCTATCGGACTGTTCGTGGCCATCCCGGCGGTGTGGATGTTCAACTACTTTACGGGCAAAATCGAAGCGTTCGACGTGGAAATGGGCAACTCGAGCTCTGAGTTGATCGACTATTTCCTGAAGCGTTCGCAGCGCGGCGCCACGGCACGAAAGTAGGGCTTTTTAGCGTTCAGCCGTCAGCTTTGGGCGGGCGCAGCTTAACGAGCCCGGTAACGGGTCACGCAGAGCGGCGCCCAGACCCATAGGGGATTCATTAAGGAGTTTGCTATGTCGTTGATAATGAAACACTCGGCGCCGCCTCCGGTAGCGGACATTAATGTCACGCCGATGGTGGACGTGATGCTGGTCATGCTGATCATTTTCATGGTTATCACACCCATGTTGACCAAGGGTGTGAGCGTGGATATGGTGCGCACGAAAAATCCCATTGCCATGCAAGCGGCGGACAAGACCGACGCCGTGATCGTGGCAGTGTCGCGCGATGGCAAATCGTATCTGGGGAACAACCAGGTGCCGGCCGATCAACTGGCGCCCAAGGTGAAAGATCTGTTATCGAACCGCGTGGACCATGAGGTATTTCTCAGGGCCGATTCGCGGGCGCGTTATGAGAAGGTCGTGGAAGTGGTCAACAATCTTCGCGCCGCGGGCGTCGATCAACTCGGTTTGCTGACCGAACAGATCCAGGAACGCCGTCCGGGGCAGCCGGCGGCGACGCCGGGAGCAGCCGGCCCAACAGGCCAGTAGTCGAGTATCGAAACGCGGGGTTAGGGTTTAGAGGAGCGATTTTATGGGAATGGCAGTAGGCGGGGGCAAGGGCGGAGCCAAAGCCGATATCAACATGACGCCGATGATCGATGTGCTGCTGGTGCTGATCATTATTTTTATGGTGATCACACCGCTGACGCCGAAGGGACTGGAGGCGCTGGTGCCGCAGCCTCCCAAGGCCGATCAGCCGCAGAGCCAGGCGGATCAGCGCACCGTGGTGATCGTGATCAATCGCGATAAATCCATGATGATCAACCAGGAGCCCACCGATGAACAGCGTCTGGGGCCGCGCCTGGAAGAGATTTTCAAGACGCGCGCCGAGCGCGTGGTCTTTGTGAAGGGCGATAACGACCTGGAATACCAGTACGTCGCCAAGGCAATCGATATCGCGCACGGCGCGGGTATCGACAAGGTCGGTTTGATGACGCCTCAAATGGAGGCTGGACAGTAATGAAACGCAATCTAGCCGTGCTCGCGGTGGTGGCCGCGCTGGCATTCGCCACTACGGGTTGCGAGAAACTCAAGGCGCGCGACAACCTGAACAGGGGCGTGCAGGCTTACAAGAACGCCCAGTATACGCAAGCGGTGGAGATGTTCGAGAAGGCCGTTCAACTCGATCCCACTTTCGCGACGGCGCGGCTCTACCTGGCGATGGCGTACTACATGCAATACATCCCGGGCGCGGAGTCTCCCGAAAACCAGCAGATGGCGGATCATGCGCTTGAGCAGTTCCAGAAGGTGCTGACGCAAGAGCCGAATAACGACGTGGCCACGCAATCCATCGCGTCCATTTACTTCAACGAAAAGAAGTGGGACGAGGCCGAGCAGTGGTACAAGAAGGCGACCGCCCTGAATCCGAAAAACAAAGAGGGATTTTACACGCTGGGCGTGATCGCGTGGAGCCGGTGGTATAAGCCATGGGCCGAAGCGCGCGCCAAGCTGGGGATGAAGCCCGAAGATCCCGGTCCGATCAAAGATAAGAAGGTCAGGGAGGAATTGAAAACGGCATATCTGCCTGTGATCACCGCGGGCCTCGATAACCTGCAAAAAGCCCTCGAAGTCGACAAAGAGTATGACGACGCCATGGCCTATGTAAACCTTCTGATTCGCGAGCGCGCCGATCTTGACGACAACGCGGACGAATACAAGAAGGACGTGGAGACGGCCGACAATTGGGTGCAAAAGGCCATGCAAACCAAGAAGATCAAGGCCGAGCGCAAGCCCACCAGCACTGGCATCAACGCGAATTGAAAACAGCGTCAGGTGTTAGGTGCCAGCGAGCAAGCAGGGTGCTGCGCCTGACGCCTGATACCGGCCAAAGACCCTTTACACCTGGCTCCTCACACCTCATACAATTGAATTGTGGCTTCTGAACCGGGGAGTGTCGGTGTCTCGACTGAGTCTGGCACCGCTCTGCCCCCGTCCCCGCCGCCGGAGTCGCCCGTAGACAAGCTGTTCACGGAGCTGATGGCCAAGGCGAGGGAGGCGCGGCCGCGCGACGATCTCGCCCAGCTCGAAAAGGCCTTCCGGTTCGCCTCGGAACATCACAAGCTGCAAATCCGCGATTCCGGCGACCCCTACATGGTGCATCCGCTCATGGTCGCCCATTTGCTCGCCGACATGAAGATGGATCTGGTCAGTATGGAGACCGGGCTGCTGCACGATGTGGTGGAAGATACCAGCGTCACCGTCGAAGACGTTCGCAAGAACTTCGGCGAAGACGTGGCGCGCTGCGTGGATGGCGTCACCAAGCTGAGCAAGCTCGATTTCTTCTCAGCCGAGGAGCGGCAGGCCGAGAGCTTCCGCAAAATGCTGCTGGCGATGGTGAACGATATCCGGGTCATCATCGTAAAACTGGCGGACCGGCTGCACAACATGCGCACGCTCGGTTTTGTCCAGGAGCCGGAGCGGCGCGAGCGCATCGCCCGCGAAACCATCGAGATCTACGGACCGATCGCGCACCGCTTGGGCATGGGCAAGATGCGCGGCGAGCTCGAGGACCTGGCGTTCCGCTACATCGATCCCGTGGCGTTCGACGAGATTTCGCACACCATCGAGTCCAGCCGGCAGACAAACCAGGAGTTTCTCGACCGCATCCGCCAGATGATCGAGGGCGAACTGCGGCGCGAGGGCATCCCGGCGCGCGTCGAAAGCCGGCTCAAGCGCTCCTACTCCATCTACCAGAAGATGAAGCGGCAGAAAATCGCTATCGAACAGGTCTACGACATGATGGCGATCCGCATCGTGACCGACTCGGTGAAGAACTGTTACGCCGCGCTGGGAGTGATCCACAATGAGTGGCGGCCGGTGCCGGGGCGCATCAAGGATTTCATCGCCATGCCGCGGCCCAACTTCTACCAGTCGCTGCACACCTCGGTGATCACCGAAGACGGAACGCCCTTCGAGATCCAGATCCGCACCGAGGAAATGCACAAGATGGCGGAAGAAGGCATCGCTGCGCACTGGAAATACAAAGACGGTCCCGTCTCCGCGCAGGA
>DATLVQ010000465.1:0-3702 GCA_035577325.1 Bryobacteraceae bacterium
CCGTAGGTTGCGAAATGTTCCTCTGCGCCTTTAGGCTGCCAGGGGGTCGGCTTATCCAGGTCGGCATCGCTGAGCGAATCGAGGACCTGCAGATTCATCTCCCTGAGATGTAGATACCTTGCGCGCACCTTCTGGATGGGCGGATATTTGGCTGACTCGTTCGTGGGAATCGAATCTGGAGCGAACAAGCTGGCCCACTCCGCGGCGGGGTTCTCTCCGCCGGCAAGCATCTGGTAAGCCAGTCCCTCCACAAAAGCGAGGTGGCCCAAAACCCACAGGGGGTGGCATCCTCCTTCTTCAGTCGGAAACGTCAGTGGCATGTCATCGATCTTTGCCAAGGACTTGAGCATCGCCTCCTCGGCCAGATTGAGCGAGAATCGAATTGCATCTTTCGTGTACACAGTATTCTCCTGTCAGATTTATGGCCGCGGACGAATCCGCGGGTCTATTTGTCCTTCGGTTGGTCTTGCGGGCCATGTTTCGGAACACGGCCCGCTTGCACGTCTTCTCTGAGGCGAAGCAGATTGTCCGCCCAGAGCTCTTCGTACCGGCTAACCCATCGCTCGTAGATCTGCCGGATTGGCACGGCGTTCAACGAATTCACCCGTTGACGCCCTTCTTCGCGCGTGTTGATCAGGCCGGCGTTGCGCAGCACGTCGATGTGCTTCATCACCCCAAAGCGGGTCAAATGAGGAAACGCTTCGACGATATCGGTGGTCGCTCGCGGACCTCGACGCAGCAAATCCAGAATCGCCCGCCGGGTCGGGTCCGACAGCGCTTTCCAGACGGCGTCCAGGTCTCCAGGCATCAGGCTCGATGGGCCGCAACACCATCGGAGAAGTCTTTGCCAATGCTATCGAGATAATGCCGCCAGCCTTTGCCCACGTTCTGCCGATGCGTCGAATCGATCAAGCCAATCGCGCGATGCCGCAGGGTGACCTTGGTTCCCCCAGCGATCTGGTCTAGACGCAGCTCCACATGATTCAAAGCCGGATAGGACATGAACATAGGACCACTGAGCTCCAGCAGAACCGGCGGCTTGATCACTTGCACATGGCCCCAGAGGTGGCCGATGCCATTGCCGCGATCGCGGAACCATCGTCCGCCTGGCCACGGCTCCAGGGTCATCTGCAGCGACTCTCCGTTCAGATTGGTGCTGCCTTCGCCAAACCGGTGCAGTACACCCTTAAAGACATCGCCAATGTCGGCCTTCACCTCGACGTGCTGTTCAAGGTCAAGTGTCATCTCTTCGAGTTTCATAAGTCTCGTTGCCTCCATAACGTGACCATATAATAACGTGACCATATAGTCACGTCAAGAACTTTTTTTTTACCGTGAATTGCGACCGCAACTAACCGAGTGTTAGGGCCGCTGCGGTTATTGTGCTAGCCAAGAATTGGTTTTGACCGCTGAGCGGAAATGGACGAAAACGTACAATTCAAGTCTTGCCTGCATTGGGTTGTCTGTTAAGTTTCAAGTTTGAACCGTCTTTAAGAATGCGCCAAGAACGCGCCGAAAGTCCTGGTCTGGAAAGGGGATTGGTTTGATACAAAAGGAGATCATCCGAAGTAGCCGGATTCTCATCGTCGACGATCAGCCGGCCAATGTGCTCCTGCTCGAGCGCATCCTGCAAACCGGCGGTTACACGAATCTCAGCAAAACCACCGATCCCCGCCAGGTGCTGGAATTCTTTACCGTCTACAAACCGGATCTGATTCTTCTGGACCTCATGATGCCCAACGTGGATGGATACTCGCTCCTCACCCAGCTGCGTTCCAGGATTCCAGACAACCACTATCTGCCCATTCTGGTCTTAACGGCGGATGTGACGCCGAAAGCCAAACAGCAAGCACTGACTCTGGGCGCTAAGGATTTCCTGACGAAGCCTTTAGACGCGACCGAAGTTCTCCTTCGTGTTTACAATTTGTTGGAGACGCGCTGGCTTTCTTTGCAGCTTCAAAAGCAGGTTAAAACGCTGGAAGAGAAGGCGCAAAGGTCGGCCAACAGTCCGGAATAATGCAGGCCTCTATGCCGGCGTCTTTAACTCGGCGTCTACTTTCCTGACATCCTGGCCCACCGTGGTCGCCAGCAGCTCGCGCATCGTCCGGCGCGTCACCGGGTCGCGCAGCTCCGGCGCCAGCTCCACCATCGGCGCCAGCACGAAACGGCGCTCGGCGATGCGCGGATGCGGAATCGTCAGCTCCGCGGTTTCCACAACGAATCCTCCGAAAAACAAAATATCGATGTCAATCGTGCGCGGCCCATTCGCGAGCATGCGCCGCCGCCCAAGCTCCTGCTCGATTTTGGCGATGCGCCCCAGCAGCTGCCGCGGAAAAAGATCCGTCCGCGCCTCCGCTACCAGGTTCAGAAACCACCGCTGGTTGCGCCGCCCCTGCGGCTCCGTTTCGTATACGGATGAAATGCGCTCAATACGCAGCTCGCGAGAATGCAGCCGGTCGAGCGCCGCTTGCAGCATCTCCTCGCGATTACCGACGTTGGATCCCAGCCCCAGGTAAACCGTCTTCCCTAACACTTGGCGCCTGACACCTAGAACAGAGCAGGCTGCTCGCCCGTCCGCAGGCGTCGCTCCACTTTGAAATATTCGAATGCCCGCTCCGTCGCCACGCGCCCCCTTGGCGTGCGATGCAAGAATCCGAGCTGGATCAGGTACGGCTCGTAGACTTCCTCGATGGTGTCCGACTCCTCTCCAATCGACGCGCCGATCGTGTTCACGCCCACCGGCCCGCCGCCATAATTCCGCAGCACCGTGAGCATGATTTTCTGGTCGACCTCGTCCAGCCCGAAGCGGTCCACTTCGAGCAGATCGAGCGCCGTCTCCGCCACCGTGCGTGTTACGCGTCCATCGGCCCGCACCTGTGCATAATCGCGCACTCGCTTCAGCAGCCGGTTGGCAATGCGCGGTGTGCCCCGGCTGCGGCGCGAAATCTCTTCCGCGCCAGGTTCGTCGATCTCGACGTTCAACAGTTTTGCCGACCGCTTCACAATCTCCAGCAGCTCCGCCACGTCGTAATGATTCAGCCGCAGCACGAGGCCAAAGCGCCCGCGCAGCGGACCGCTCACCAGCCCCTGCCGCGTCGTCGCCCCTATGGCTGTGAACTTCGGAATCGCGATCGAATGCGTGCGCGCGCCCGGCCCAGCCCCAATCAGAATGTCCACGCGAAAATCTTCGATCGCCGCGTAGAGAATTTCTTCCACGTCCGGCAGCAGACGGTGAATCTCGTCGATGAAGAAAACCTGTCGCGGACGAATGTTCGTCAGAATCCCAGTGAGATCCAGCTTCTTCTGCAGAATAGGCCCCGAGGTCTGCTGAAATTCGACCTCCAGTTCCTCGGCGATGATGGCGGCCAGAGTGGTTTTGCCCAGACCCGGCGGCCCGTAGAGCAGCACGTGATCCATGGCCTCGCCGCGCCTGCGCGCCGCTTCGATGGCAATGGCCAGATTCTCTTTGAGATTGCGCTGACCCGTGAAATCGGCCAGACGCCGCGGCCGCAGCCCGGCTTCGAACTGCGCCTCTTCTTCCAGCGGAGCCGCGGAAACGATCCGTTGGTCAGCCATGTGATCTCAGCTTACAATGACCGCGCCGCTATGTGGCGAAGACCTGGACCGGTCAAGCCAAAATCCGGTAGTGGCTACTTTGATTTGGTTGATGAAAAGTAGCGACTTATTGCGAGATTCCCCGCG
>DATLVQ010000466.1:0-11575 GCA_035577325.1 Bryobacteraceae bacterium
GGCATAGCGCTGTGTATGGCTTAGGAAACATTCTGGCCAAAGCGCTGGGGTTCTTCATGCTGCCGTTTTACACGCATTATTTGAACCCCACCGACTACGGCATCCTGGAGATCCTGGATCTGAGCATGTCCCTGTTCGGCATGTTTCTTAACATGGGAATCACGGCGGCCGTACTGCGACGCTATGCCGGGGCCGAGTCCGCCGAGGAAAGAAAGAAGACCGTGAGCACGGCTTTCCTATTCGTCGCTGCCACGGGCCTGGTTGTCTTCTTCATCGGTCTGATGTTTGTGCGCCCGGTCACGACTCTGCTGTTTGGCCCTCAGATTCCTGCTACGTATCTCTTGGTCTCGTTTGCGGCGTTCATTTTGGCATTCATTACGAATCTGCCGCGCACTTACCTTCGAGCCCTGGAAGCATCAGGCGCGTTCGTAATCGTGGATACCGGTAGCCTGTTCCTGCTTCTGGCGCTGAATGTCATCTTCATTGCGGTGTTTGGCATGGGTTTGATGGGCATTCTACTGAGTTCGCTGACGGTTGCCGCCCTGCAGCTCGTGCTACTCTCTGCCTGGACAATTCGCAAAGTGGGAATCGGCTTTCAGATGTACCTGCTTTGGCAAATGCTTGCATTCGGCTTGCCTCTGATCTTTTCGAATCTGGCGGTGTTTGCGCTGAATTTTTCAGACCGCTTTTTCTTACAGCACCTTCGGTCGCTGGAGACGGTAGGCGTCTATGCGGTCGGTTACAAGTTTGGTTATATGCTGAACTACCTTCTGGTCCAGCCATTTTTCGTAATGTGGCAATCCCGCATGTACATCATTCATGCGCAACGGGATCATAAGAAAATATTTGGGCAGTTCTTCATGCTCTATTCTCTGGTGCTGACGTACGCAGCCCTGGCTCTGTCAGTGATGAGCCCGGAGATTGTTCAGATCATGGTGGGTCCCAAATTTTCCGCAAGCCAGGGCGTTGTCCCTATCGTGGCACTCGCCTATGTGTTGTACGGCGTCGGCTACTACGCGCAAGTGGGAATGTTTGTCACGAATAAAACGAATCTGATCGGGATGATCGGCGTCGGTGCCGCGCTTCTGAACCTTAGTTTGAACTATTTCCTGATCCTGCAGTATGGCATGTTGGGCGCGGCGTGGGCCACACTGCTGAGCTTCCTCGCTATGGGGGTCGCCAACTACTGGCTGTCGAACCGCATTTATCCTTTGCCGCTTGCGGTAGGGCGAGTGATAGCGGCGATACTATTTGCCGCGAGTTTGTATCTCTTTTCCTGGCTATTAAGTCCAGCATTATTCTGGCCCCGGATGCTGGTCAAAGCGTGCCTGCTCGCTGTGTTCCCGGTTGTGATGTGGAAAAGCAGAATTCTTACCGAGGCGGAGATCGGGACGCTCGATTCCGCTCGCGCCGCAGCCATGTCCCGCGCTACGCGCATGGTTGGAGTGTTTTCCAAGAAGGCGGTCAGTCTCTGATGACCGTCGGCGAGTGTTCTTTGGCTGAAGCCTCCCTGGGCGCAATATCTGCGGGATGGGCGGCAAAACCGTCCCAATCCTAGGGATTTTATGCAACTCTTTAGCCAATTGGCTGGGTAATGATTGAAACAAAAGGGTTTACTGCAGTGACGAACTGGTACTGGAAATGCCAACACAGCCATGAAGGTCTAAATTAGGCGTAGTCCAATGGAAACAAACTCTTACACTACTTGCGAAGGCTCGCCTACCCGAATCGCCGGAGATTCCTATGGGAACGTCCCGCACGAAGATAAGACAAATGATGGTTTGGTTTGTCCCGAATGCCGAGCGGTTTTGCAGCCGAGTGGAGAAGGATTGAGTTGTTCTGATTGTCAAAAGAGCTGGCCGGTGCTGGACGGAATTCCTCATTTTGTCCGGGAGTTTCCCTATTGGGGAGAAATACCGCTGAAAACGATGCACGAGGTGAACTTACGGGCCCAAACCGGCCGGTGGAAGGATGCGCTGCTCGATTCTCAAGACAGCGCCGTTCAGCGCGCCTCGCAAATGATTCTGAATGGCGAGCGAGCCAATTGGCAATGGCTATTGGATCTTCCGAAGGAAAGCCGGGCCTTAGACGTCGGCGCGGGCATGGGCACGAACTCCCATGCGCTGGGAATGCACTATCGTGAGGTGGTCGCTACCGAACCCGTGCTGGAGCGCGTGCAATTCATGCAGCGCCGCTTTGCTCAGGAAAACCTTTCCAACATCAAAGTCGTGCGTACTTCGATCTGGGCGCTGCCTTTTCCGGACGAGAGTTTTGATTTGATTGTGCTGAATGGTGTGCTTGAATGGGTGGCCGAGGGAAGCACCGAAGATCCGGGCAGAGTGCAGGAGCGCGCGCTCAGGAAGCTTTTCGGATTGCTGAAGCCGGGAGGTTATCTGTATCTGGGTATCGAAAATCGCTTGGGTTATGGATACTTCATAGGATACCCCGACCCGCATTGTGGATTGCCTTTTGTCACGGTACTGCCGCGGCGTCTGGCGCACTGGTACGCCAGAAAAAAGGGGCAGGCCGGGGGGTACCGCAACTATCTCTATTCGAGCCGGGGTTACCGCAAGCTGTTGCATAAGGCCGGCTTCGGCGCGACCGAGTGCTATCTGGCGCTTCCGAGCTACAATTATCCACGATTTCTGGTTCCCCTGGCAGCGAACGTATTTTCGTACTACTCGCGCAACTTCGATTCGGTCCACGGCAATTGGTTGCGTGGAATGGTGCATACCATTCTGTTGAAATTGCGGGTTCTCCAGCATCTTGAATACTCATTTGCAATTCTGGCGCGCAAGTAGAGACGAAGGCACATCGTGAAATACACAGGGGAAAGGAAGACCGCAACCAGACCGGCGCCGGTATTAGCGCGACCGCACGCCGCGTATGTTTTGAGTGGGCGTATAGGAGTGGTGCGCCAGTGATCGGTCAATGGAAGTCGTTCCTATTGGATCGGTCCGGCGAATGGAGCCTGCCGACGGGTGGAGAATGGCGCTTCCTGTGCAATAACAACTACCATCCCCATTGCAGCAACATGAACCTGCTCTGGTTTCACAACGGAGATGAGTTTCCCCGCGTGGTCACAAAGCTTTTCCATGACGCAATACTCCCGAAGCGGGAATTTGAAAACTTGAAGCGCGTCTATCCATGTGCTTCGGCCTGGGTTCCTAAACCATTACACTTCGGATTACAGGGAACATTTTGGGCGCTGTGGATGGAAGGAGTTCCAGGCTTCCGGATGTCCGCCAGCGATCGTCTTCAAAAGGCGGAGTTGGGCGCAATCGTGGATGTCATCGCGTCCATGCACGCGGCTCTGCGAGCAACCCCGATAAGCTCGGATTCGGAGCGATGGCGCCGGTTAGTTTCCGAGCCTTTGCGCACCCTAGCACAATTCGGTTCGGCACCCGCCGTACAGGCTGGCTGTAAGGAATTAGCGGCGAGATGTCCGGCGGATTGGATAGATTTGCTACCCCTCACACCGCAGCATGGCGACCTCTTCGCCAGCAACCTGCTGTCCTATCGCGGCCGGTGGCACGTCGTCGATTGGGAAAGTTTTGGAACCATCGATTTACCTTTTTACGACGTGTTTACATTACTACTCTCGTTATTGCGCGCAAGCGGCGAAACGCCGGACAAATGGAGTGTCTCTTTGACGCGTCAGGTGCCTGCGCTCATAGAACGCTATGCACAGTCGCTTGGGTTGTCCACCAGGGTCGTCTCCTGCCTGTTTCCTCTCGCACTGGCCAATTGGTTTCATTTGCAGTGGTTAGACGGGCGCAGAGAGTTTGGCGCCCTAATGTACCAGGCGATGGATCACTATTTTCGGCATCCGGATCGATGGGAAGCCGTCTTTGTGCCGGCGGGCATGGAGAACCGCTGATGGCCCCAACAGCGGTAGTGATGAACATGTTTTATACGGGCCTAGGCATTGCCCGGAGCCTTGGCGAGCATGGGATACCGGTAATCGGACTAACAGCGCAAAGGGGAATCTATGGTAATTTCACCCGTTATGCCAGGGTGCGGCGCGCCCCGGATTCCAGAGAGCAGCCAGAGGCCTTGCTGGAATATCTGGCTTCCTTAGGCGAGGAACTCACCAGCGGAGCCATTCTGTTTCCCACACGCGATGATGATGTATTATTCCTCGACCGCCATCGCGAAAGGCTGTCGCGTCAATTCCTTTTGGCGATACCGGAAAGTTCGGCGCTCCAGGCTTGTTTGGATAAATCCGAGACCTACCGATGGGCGCAATCGGCGGGAATCCCGTCGCCACGCTCATGGAGCATCGTAGACAAGCAGGACCTAATCCGCGTTGCGCCGGAAGCCACGTTTCCTTGCGTGCTCAAGCCGGTATCGGCTCACCACTGGCGCATCGGAGCCAATTGGCGAATGGTGGGCAGCCGCAAGGCCATCCCGGTCTTTACGCCGGAACAGCTCTTTGCCGAGTATGAAACTATCGCTTGTGCCGAAAGCCGGGCTCTGCTCCAGGAGATGGTCCCCGGCGGAGATGATTGCCTTTGGATTGCCGCCTGCTATCTGAACCGGGACTCGAGATTCGTCGCCGGCTTCACCGCTCAAAAGCTCGTGCAGGTCCCGGAGGGTTTCGGCACGGGATGCATCGTCCAGACGGTGGACCGTCCGGAGTTATTGGCCCGGGCAGCCTGCCTGTTGGAGAGTATGCACTTTTCAGGGATTGCCGAGGTTGAATTCAAGAGGGATCCCGACGCGGGGGAATACAAGCTCATTGAAGTGAACCCTCGACCCTGGGATCAGCACCGCCTTGGAAAAATTTGCGGCGTCGATTTGATTCGTATCGCTTATAGCGATTTAGCAGGACTCACTCTGCCACCGATTCCGAAGCAAACGACAGGGGAAAAATGGGTTGCCGAGGACGTTTTTTGCTGGGAATTTCTCCGGTCCCTATGGAGGGGCGATGGCAAGTTTCGTTCCCTGCTTAGGCTTGCCCATGGCCGACGAATCTATCCAATCTGGTCGATAGTCGATCCGCTCCCGATGATTGGATTCCTGGCAGCGCGGTTTGGCCCCGAGCTGATGGGGACTCTGTGGCGACATCTGCGCTCGTTGACGAGCCGCTCCGCCTCCAAGCGGCGCCTGCACAATCGTGGTCTGTCTTATGAGAACCTGGAAAAGGCGAAATGCAACAAATTACCCAACGGATCCTGATTCTTTTACTCGGCGGTTGTCTAGGCCTGCCAATGAGGGCCGGGGAGTGGCGCCAGGAGCTGGTGGACATGACCGGCGGCAGCAAATTCTCGTCTCTGAAGATCGACAGCAGCGGGAATGCTCATGTCAGTTATGTGGATGACCCGCAACACCTGCTCAAGTATGGCTTCTGGGACCGCAATCTGAATAAGTGGTTCACTACAAAGCTGGATAGCAGCGCCGGATTCTGCTCTTTAGCACTGGATTCACATCGCAATCCGCACATCTCTTATCTCGATTTTGGCGGAGGAAAACTGAAATACGCCCACTGGAACGGATCGGCCTGGATAAAGCAGGTGATCCAGATCAATGCGAAAGTCATCGACTATTATACGTCCATCGCTTTGGATTCCAAGGATAACCCCAGTATCAGCTTCTACGAATACTGGGGTTCAGGGCAGGATTACCTCCTCCATTTGCGCAACGCGTGGTGGAACGGCAAGTTTTGGCAAGTGAGCACGGTGGACAGCACACCCGGTAGCGGGAAATTTAATGCGAGCGCGACTGATTCACACGGAAATCCGCACATCGCCTACGCCAACGTAAAGTCCGAGAACGCCAGTCTCCGTTATGCGCGCTGGAACGGGCAGGCCTGGGAAAGTGAAGTGCTTGAAGGAATGGGCGTCTCGGGTTATTCAGCATTCTCCGTTGCCATCGCTCTGGACAAAACGGATACGCCGCATATTACGTACACAGACGTCACCAACCGTCAGTTGAAGTATGCGACCCGCCGAAACGGCAAGTGGCAAATACAGATCGTAGACTCTTTGTCAGAAGTCGCCTATCCAGACCGAAATGGGATCGCTCTGGACGATCAAGGGCGTCCGTATATCAGCTACTTTGACCCAGGCCGCGGGTTGCTCAAGCTGGCTTATCAAAAGAACGACAAATGGGCCGCCGAGATCGTGGACCAAAACTCTGCTGGGTTTACCAGCTCGATTCAGATTGACCGGGGTACAATTTGGTTGACCTATGCGGATGAGACGGGCCAACTGCTGAAATGCGCCCGCCAGACGCTGGAGCAAGCCGAGGCCACGGACCACCGATCCATCTCAGGGTCGGCTGTGCTGAGCCGGGGGAAATGATGCCGGCAGCCAACCTGAGCAACATGGATTATTGGCAGAAGTACGGTGAGTACGTACTGATGGCCATGCCTTATGCCGATCAGGTTCTGGTTGAGGGCCGGGGCTGCATTCTGCGGGATGCGAGCGGCCAGGAGTTACTGGATCTGGCGTCGGGAATGTTTTGTTGCGTTCTGGGGCACAACCATCCCAAATTCATCCAGCGGATCGTGCAGCAGACAGAGCAGCTGTTGCATACAGGCACGCAATTCCTCTCTCCGGCGGTATTGGAGGCAGGCCGGAAGCTAGCCGAAGTTACCCCGGCCCGTTTACAGAAGTCGATTTTTTTATCGACCGGCACCGAAGCCAATGAATTCGCATTTCGTCTGGCCAAAGCCTATACCGGAAGAACGGGCATCGTAGGTTTCTCGCGCGGTTATTACGGAACCTCGCTGGCCACCAAGAGCTGCTCCAGCCTTTTTTCGCATCATTTGCATGATTCCCTTCCGAGTGTACCCGAGAGCTTCCGGTTGCCAATCACGCCGCAATGCACGACTTGTTTTACCAGCGCCACGCAACCGTGCTGCGATTTTCCGTGCCTGCAATCGCTTGAGAGCTGGATCGGCGATTGGAGCAACATTGCCGCCGTGATTGTCGAACCTTTGCTGTCGGCGGGGGGAATGCTGGTTCCACCGCGTGGGTATCTGAAGCTCCTGAAGGAACTGGCGCAGGACCATGGGACCCTGCTGATTGTCGACGAGGCGCAAACCGGATTCGGACGCACGGGAAAATGGTTCGCCATTGAGCATCATGACGTCGATCCGGATATCCTATCCCTGTCGAAGTCGGTTGGGAACGGGTTTCCGGTCGCAGCGGTGATTACTACCGCCGATATCGCGGACAAAGTGGTGGGCGACGGCCTGTGGAACCTATCAAGCCATCAGTCTGATCCAGTGGGCGCCGCTGCCATAGCTGCCGTGATCGACATTGTCAAAGAGGAAAACCTAGTGGAGCGGGCGCGCGAGAGCGGCGATTATTTCATGAATCGCTTGCGCGAGTTGTCGGCCCGGCAGCCGCTAATCAAGAACATCCGAGGTCAGGGCCTAATGATCGGCTTTGATTTGGCGCCGACAGATCCGGACGCCGGCGCGGAAGCAGCGAATGACTTCATGTACGGCTGCCGTCGGCGGGGCGTCCATCTCACATACGGTTACGGCAACGTCAACTTTCGAATTATTCCGCCGCTCGTGATTACACAGACTGAGATCGACATGGCCCTGAAGGCTATCGAGGCATCGCTGGAAGAGATTGCATCTCAAAAGGTTCCCCGTAAGCAAGACAGGCCTATGAACCCATATACCAGACGCCTGCTGGAGCAGCACCCGGTACGACGCGTGGTGAACCATTGGTGGCGGTCTAGCCCTGAAGAATGGGTCAAGAAGGGAAAAGAAATCGTGCGGAGACAGCTCGGAGCGCGTTAAGACATGGCAGAAAGAAAAGAATTCAAACCCGAAGGACGTCATGTTTTGTTGATAGGCCCGAAGGTTCCTCCGTATGGAGGAATGGCGTTGCAGGCCCATTTGATGCAGGAGCTGATGAACCATGACGGTATCTCGGCTGACTTTCTGGCCTCGAACCTTCCGTTTCCTCAGAGCCTAAATTTCCTCGAGAAGATTCGCGGCCTTCGACCGTTCCTGCGGGCCATGGTATTTTGCCGTATATTGTGGGGAAAACTCCGGCATGCCGAAATCGTGCACATTCTGGCATGCTCGTGGCTGTATTTCTTCGTGGTTGTGTGCCCCAGTTTGTTGATCAGCCGCGTTCGAGGCAAGCGCGTCATTCTGAACTACCGGGGCGGCGAGGCGGATAACTTTTTCCGATGGTATGCGCCTTTGCTGAGGCCGTTCTTCCGGATGGCGCACGTGGTCACCGCACCTTCACAGTTTTTGGTCGACGTGATCGGCAGACGAATCGGCATTCCCGTCCAAATCGTGCCGAATATTGTCAATTTTGACCGGTTCCGCTACCACGAGAGAAAACCTTTACAGCCGAAGATGGTGGTAACGCGCCACCTGATGAAGCTTTACGATATCGAATCCGTCGTTCGCGCCTTCGACGTTGTGCAGAAGCAGCACCCAGATGCATCCCTGCAAATCGTGGGCACGGGAGAACAGGAGAATTACCTAAAGAACCTGGTTGCCCAGCTGGACCTGAGGAACGTGGCGTTTCGCGGGTACATTCCCCAGAAGGACCTGCCGGCACTCTACGACCAATGCGACATCCTTCTCAATGCATCGCGAGCCGACAATTTTCCAGGGTCGCTGGTGGAGGCCGCGGCAGCCGGCCTGGTAGTGATTTCCACGGGCGTTGGCGGTATTCCCTACATTTTTGAAAACGGCAAGAGCGCTATTTTAGTACCGCCAGGCGATTGGGCGGCACTGGCAGCGGGAGTCTTGCGCACATTGGAGGATCCGGAGCTGGCTTCGACTCTCGCTAAGGAAGCCCTGCAACAATGCCGGCAATACGATTGGACCAGCGTGCGGCGCCTTCTTTATCCGATTTACGGTTTCGATCACACCGCGGCTGTCACTCGAGGCAGGAGCCGGGGCGGCGCAGTAACCTCAGACCACCAAGCAAGTGTTCTACCGGAGGAAAGTTAAATGCACCGCTGGCTGGTCTGGAACGTTTTCTTTCCGCTCCACGAGTGGGCAAAGGGGCATCCAAGTTTTCGCATTCTAAAGGAAATGGAAGCCACCGAGTTCCTGACGGTTGCAGAGATGGAACAGTTGCGCGCCGATAAGTTGCGGCAATTCCTGCAAGAAACCTACGCCAACGTGCCTTACATTCGTGACATCATGCGCCAGGCCGGAGTGGAGCCTTCGCAGATTTGCGGACCTGCTGACCTGGTCCGGCTTCCATTGATGAGAAAAGCAGACGTGCGGAAGAACCGGGAGCAAATGAGGTCCCGGTCGGCCGGCAAGCTGACGTCTTTTTCGACTGGCGGCTCGACTGGAGAGCCGCTGTTATTCGATCTGCCACAGGAGCGGATCGCCTCCTGGATTGCCTGCAGACAGCGGGTCATGCGGTGGTGGGGACTCTCGGCGGGCGACAAAGAGTACGCCATCTGGGGATCGCCGGTGGAAGTTACGCGGCAGGACCGGATCCGGAATTTGCGCGACTGGCTATTAGCAACCCGGCTCCTATCCGCGTTCGAGATGAGCGAGCCGGTGATGTCTGGTTACCTGGATCTGCTCGAAAAAGGCGACTGCCGCACTATTTTCGCTTATCCCAGTTCCATCTATCTGCTTTGCCTGTATGCGCAGAGCAAGGGAAGAAATCTCCGGCGCGCCGGAATTAAGACAGTTTTCGTGACTGGAGAGATTCTGTATCCTCACCAGCGCGAGTTAATCGCCGAGACCCTGAACTGTCCGGTTGCGAACGGCTACGGCGGCCGCGACAGCGGATTCGTATGTCACGAGTGCCCCCAAGGTGGGATGCATATCATGGCTGACGCCACTATCGTCGAGATCCTGGATCCCGAGGGCCGGCCGGTGCCCGAGGGAGCATCCGGTGAGATCGTCGTAACCGATCTGTATTCGCGCGAAGTACCCTTTGTGCGCTATGCCACAGGAGACGTTGGCGCACTCTCATCGCGCAGATGTAATTGCGGCCGTCCCCTTCCGCTGCTCGAGAATATTCAAGGCCGCACCACAGACTTCATCGTGGCACCAGATGGAACCATCCTCCACGCGTTATCGGTGATCTACATCCTGCGTGAAATTGAAGGCATCGAACAATTCAAGATCCGCCAGAAGGAAGTCCATCGTTTTCACGTCCAACTGGTAAAGAACCAAAACTTTAAGATGGAGAACGAGTCGCGGATCCGAGACGGATTGCGTCAGCGGTTGCGGGCGCCGGTTGAGGTCACCATCGAATACGTTCCGAGCATTCCTCCAGAGCGTTCGGGCAAGTTCCGCCACGTGATCTCCGAGGTGCCGATGATGCGGGAAGGACGACCGGCGGAGGTAGGCGTCAACGCTGGCCTACCACCGATATCTAGGTCCTGACAGTCTGCTTTTTTCAACAAATTCACTGCGAGGATAGACGATGAGAATTGCGGTCGTAGGAGCGGGATACTGGGGAGTGAACCTCATACGCGTATTCCATCAACTGGGCGTGCTGGACTGCGTGTGCGATTCGTATCCAGCACGCCTCCAGGAGTTAGCCGCTAATTATCCCGGAATCCGCCTGGAGAGCTCTCTGGACAACGTTTTCGCCGACCCCGGCATCGAAGCCGTGGTCATCGCGACTCCAGCCGAGGCGCATTATGAGATCGCGAAAAGAGCGATGGAGGCAGGCAAGGATTGCTTTGTCGAAAAACCTCTGGCGCTCCGCTGTGAGGATGCTGAAGATCTAATAGCCGTCGCCCAGCGCACAAAACGCATCCTGATGGTCGGGCATTTGTTGGAGTTCCACCCGGCGATCACGGCATTACAGGAACTTATCGAGCAGGGGGATCTGGGACGCCTGGAATATATCTATTCCAACCGCCTAAACCTGGGTAAGGTCCGGAGAGAAGAGAACGCCCTTTGGAGTTTCGCACCGCATGATATCTCTGTAATCCTTCTCTTGCTCAAGCAGTTGCCCATACAGGTAACCGCCACGGGCGGCACGTATCTGCAACCGAACATTGCTGACGTCACAGTTTCAACGATGCTGTTCGCCCGCGGGGTGCGCGCACACCTGTTCGTCAGCTGGTTGCACCCGTACAAAGAGCAAAGGCTGGTGGTCATTGGCGAACACCGCATGGCCGTTTTTGACGACGTCCGAAAAAGCGACAAGCTTCAGATCTATGAAAAGAAGATCGATCTTGTGAATGGGCAATTCGTTGTCGACAAACGAATGCCACAGACGGTGTCTTTTTCGACGGACGAGCCTCTGGTTCTGGAATGCCAACATTTTCTGGAATGTATCGAAACTCGCCGCCCGCCGAAGACCGATGGCGCTGACGCATTACGAGTACTTAGGGTCCTGGAAGCCAGCCAACGGTCCCTAACAATGAATGGGGAGCCCGTACAACTCGAGCCTCATCGTTCTTTAGAGCAGGTTCGTGGGTAATATGGCCGGAAACCCCGCCGAAAGTATGTTCCCAAAATAATGTTTCAGACAACAGTCGCTAGTGTTGTACTGTAAATTCATCCACGATATCGTCGGAGCTGTTGTATCCTCCCGCACTCAGGTACTCAAACGCCCCCAGATCGAAGTTCGATGCCGCCGTCCAATTGAATGCCGAC
>DATLVQ010000467.1:0-3439 GCA_035577325.1 Bryobacteraceae bacterium
TCGCCCATAGCGGGTATTCATCCGCAATTGCATCTCGCGCAGATCCTGGCGGCGCGAACCGCGCTTCCGCAGTCATTGGCAGCGTCACCCTGGACAACCGGCTTGAATAATCCGTTGCTCGCCTCGGCTGTGCTGAATAACCCGCTGCTTGCCTCGGCTGTGCTACAGAACCCATTGCTCGCAGCAACTCTGGAGAATCCCCTGATGAATCCGCTCTTCGGCCAGACACCGTTCGGGGTGCAACCCAATCCGTTCAACCCTTATGTCAGTCAGACGGTCCCACAGCTTGGCCAGATCGCGCCGCAGTTCGGTCAGACCGGCTCTCCCTACGGGCAGATCCCGCCGCAGTTCGGTCAGACCGGCTCTCCCTACGGGCAGATCCCGCCGCAGTTCGGTCAGACCGGCTCTCCCTACGGGCAGATCCCGCCGCAGTTCGGCCAGCTCGGCTCTCCCTACGGGCAGATCCCGCCGCAGTTCGGCCAGATCGGCTCTCCCTACGGGCAGATCCCGCCGCAATTCGGCCAGATCGGCTCTCCCTACGGGCAGATCCCGCCGCAATTCGGCCAGCTCGGCTCTCCCTACGGCCAGATCCCGCCGCAAGTTGGCCAGATCGGCTCTCCCTACGGCCAGATCGGCTCGATGCTCGCTCCACAGAGTTGGGTGGGTCAGCCCGGATTGTACGGGAGCCATCCGCTGGGCCAGGTTCATCCGTTGATCTCGCAACTCATCGGGCGCGGCTTTCCTGGGGCTGGAATATTCCCCACGAGTCTCTAATAGCTGAGACGCGAAAGCCAGGACCACGGGAGTATGCCACCAGACAAACCGCGCGGGCGTGCCGGAGAAGTGCATCCGGCACGTTCCGTTACTGAAATCACATCGAAGCCGGCTGGCGGGAGAAGCGGGCCTGCGATGTTGTCAGATGACAAATCAGAAAAGGAGAGCAGCATGATAGCTGAAAAAGAGAGCAGCATGATAGCAGCGCGAGCGCAGACACAGATGGATGGAGTGATGGTGATTGGGGAGGCGATTTGGAGAGTCGCACCGGAGCGCGCGGAGTTTCTGATCGAGATCACGGCGAGCGCGGCCACCGCGGCGCAGGCCCTCCATGACAATCAATTGAAATCGGCACAGGTGATGCAGGCAGTGGCTCCCATGGGCGTACAGCAGTCGGATCTGCAAACAATTTCGCTGAAAGTTTACAACCTCTACGCGCCCGTGCTGCCGGCTTTTCCGGCTTACGGCGTTCTGCCGACGATCGGAGCTGGAGGCTTCTCGCCTTACGGGATGGGCGCAGGATCCATGTCCGCAGAAATTCAGTCCGCTGCGTATCACGCCCGGAACGTGTTGCGGCTCAACGTGCGAGATCCCCGGCGGCTCGGCGAGATTGTGGACGCGGTAACTAGAGCCGGGGCCGTAATTGTGGGATCGCTTGCGGTTGGTGTGTCCGACGAAGCAGGGGCGCGCAGGCATGCGCTGGAGGCCGCCGGAAAGGACGCTCGGGCCAAAGCCGACGCGCTAGCCGTAGCAACTGGCAAGCATGTTGACGACGCGATAGCGATCGCGGAAGATATCGTGGCTTCCAATGGAGTGCTCACCGCGCTCCGTTCCGTCGTGCCCTTCACTCTCGGTGCCGGTGCGCCCGAGGTTGCCGGCGAGCTTGAATATTACGCGCGCGTATCGGCCAGGTTCCGTTTGAAGTGATCGAGCTTTCGGCGAGATTACACAAAGCCGATGCGGCGGCGTGGTTGTTCCGGTGGCGGTTCGAAGAGTTTGTTGACGCCGGTGAGGAGAAGGAGAATCTGAGCCGCCTCCTCTGTTTGAGGCTTCACGAATCCGACTTGGTTTGCCAGTCCATTGCCGGCGGTCCGAGACTCTCTGGTTTGCCAAGTCGTGTTATACCCGCAGAGCAATTCATTCCGAAGCGCCCACCGCTGGGCCGTCGTGGAAAAAGGCATGGGCAGCACGGAGATGAATAGAGCGTAGCCCTCGCTGCGGGGTAGGGCATAACTCACTGGCAGTGAGGTTTCAGGGGTATTGTTGCCAAACTCGCCGAAATACAACGGCTGGTAAGGCTTTGGCACCCAATTCGCATCCGTCGCCAGAATCACAAACAGGCCCGCGTACTTGGGAACTTTCCAGTCAGCTAGGCGTGTGGGCTCAGAGAAAAGACAATCGTTAAACCGGATACCTGAAGGAACCATAAGCAGCGCTGTCTGTAATCTACTCCACATTTTTCCCTTTCGCAATGGATTTGAAACAGATTCGTGCCTGCCGGGAATCGGCACTTCAGTGTCTGCGTCGGCACACGAAAACGGTTGGCCTAATGGCCGACTCGATCTTATGGTGATTGGATCGCTATCGCCACTGAACCAGCATAGTTCTGTGCGACTGTTACTCGCCGTTCTTCGACCACGGCGGCACGATGCCGTTCATGCGCGCGTAGGCAATGAGTTGGCCCATGTGTTCGTTGGCGTGCACGATGATGCGGAGGTACATGCCATCGACATGGGCGTCCTGGCCAAAGATCTTGACCCTGCGTTCCAAGTCGCCCGGTTTCAGCGAGGCGCGGGCTGTTTTGACGGCTTCGAGCGAACGCTTCAGCCAGTCGATCACGTCGGCTTTGGCGGTGACAGTCTTTTCCATGTCGGGCTTCATGCCGTCGGGCATTTTTGGGCCGGTGACGCTCAACAAATAGAGATTGGCAGTCGCGATGTGCATGTAGACCTCGCTCGTCGATCGCACGCCCGGCGCCGGACGCCAGGCGAATTTCTCGGCCGGCGTGGCTTCGGCCAGCGCGATTAATTGCCGGGTTACGTGCCCCAACTCTCCGTCATAGCCTTGCCAGAGGCCCTCCATCTGCGCATACAGCGGGGCGGTAGTCAAAATTAGGGCGAGCCAGAATGTTTTCACGATTTCCCTCCTGTCGCGCGCGAGTCGCGCGCAGGTTATCAGTCTAACGCGGGGCTGATGGGCGAGCAGAGATCTTTTGCACGTGTTTCTGGCCACCAGCCCAACGGCGTCTATCCGATCTGCCAGCGCCCCTATCCGAACGGATAGCGGAAGCGGGGCGAATGCAAGACGGATACTGTTCTAATGCCAATAAAATCACGCACTCATGCGACTCGCACTAGAAATCCGCGACTCGGTTCCCAAATTGCAATGAATCGAATCGTGGTATGGAGGAAAAAATGAAAAATATCGCGTATCAAACCAAGCGTGCCATGAACGGTTTCACCGGCGTTGAAACCCTGGTCGTCATCGCCATCATCGCGGTCTTGATTGGAATGCTGGTCCCGGCCGTACAAACGGTGCCGTAGACTAGTTCCCCGTAGTGAGCACCACCCGGAACCGCGCCTTCCCGCTGATCATGCGTTCGTAGGCGTCGGCGACGCGCTCGAGCGGAAAGACTTCGTTCATCGATCTCACGCCCTCGAGCACG
>DATLVQ010000468.1:0-4800 GCA_035577325.1 Bryobacteraceae bacterium
GCAGTTCCGGCTGGCGCTGGTGTCGAAGGAAAGCGGCCTGCGCAGCTCGCAGCAAATTGTTGGGCATTTCTCGCGCGCGGGCGTGCCTATGTGGAGTTCGCGCGCCGAGCAGATCTATCAAACTGTGGGCAAGTTCACTAAAGAGCAGTTGGAGCGGGGCTTAAAGCTGATCTTCGCGGCGGACCGCGATCTGCGCAGCGCGCGGCCTGATGACCGCATCGTGATGGAACGCTTTGTTCTGGAGCTTACGCGGTAGCCAGCGCCTTGATCCGCAGATGCAGGCTGGATTTGTAGCGGGCGGCGGTGTTCTTCTTGATCACGCCGAGCTTGGCGGAGCGGTCGATAACGGAGAAAGTCTCCGGCAGCAATTTCAGCGCGTCCGAGGCGTTCTTCTCGCTGATGAGCCGGCGCATGTCGCGGATCTGGTGACGCAAGCGCGTCTTGCTGCGGCGGTTGATTTCCGTGCGCCGTTCCGTCTGCCGTACGCGCTTTAGCGCGGAATAATGATTTGCCATCTCTGCTAGGTGCCTGTCCTTAAAGAATTTTCAATTTTTCAGCATACCACAAGCGCGCCCGTATGTTATTCTCGAAGCGTCCTGGAAGCCCCGCGGTGAGTAGTATGGGAAGCTGGTGAAAATCCAGCACGGCCCCGCCACTGTGAGCGTGGAGGACCGGCCAATCAGCCACTGTTCCGGCAAGGAATGGGAAGGCGGCCGGCCCGATGAAGCGCGAGTCAGGAGACCGACCGAGGGGATTCAGCGTGAATCCGGCGCCAGCCGGACCACAGGCTGAAACAATTTCAGGGCGTGAAATCCGGCGCCGGGGGGCGCCTGAAGATGACACATCCAACCACATTTTGTTGGCTATTTTTGACGTGCGCGATTCCTGCGCTGCAGGCCGAAACATTTCAAGGCAAGATTGTCGACCCGTCCGGAGCGTCGATCCCGGGGGCGCACGTGGCCTGTGTGAACCGCGTCGGCGTGGTGGTGCAAACGGTTACCGATACGGCCGGGGCATTTCAAATTTCCGTGGCGGATGTAACTGGAGTGAGCCTCCTGATCACGGCGCCGGGATTTGAAACCAAGCGGATTCCCATCGCGCAGGGAACAACGGTCACGCTGGCTATCGCGCCGCAGAGCGATGCCGTGACGGTGGCGGGCTCGACCATGGACCTGCCGCTCAGCGAGCAAGGCTCCAGCATAAGCCTGATCCCGCGCGAGGAAATCCGGGAGCGAAACGAAGCGCAGGCCATAGATCTGCTCCGCTATCTGCCGGGCCTCAGCGTGGCCGCTACGGGCAACCGCGGCGCGCAGACGTCGCTTTTCATACGCGGCGGCGACTACAATTTCGGGCTTGTGGAGATCGATGGCATTCCCATAAACGGCTTTGGTGGCTACATCGATTTTGCGCACGTCCCCACGGATTTTCTGGATCACATCGAAGTCATTCGCGGAGCGCAGTCGGCGATCTACGGCGCTTACGCGAACTCCGGCGTGGTGAATTTCGTGACGCGGCAGCCGAGTGAAAACGTGGCGTTGGATGCGCTGGCTGAGGGCGGGAGCCATTACGAGCGGCGCTTTGCACTGGGCGGATCGGGCACGCTGCGCGGCTTTGGTCTTGCGGCGACGGCTTCGCGGCTGGATGACGACGGCCCGGTTTCCAATAGCGATTATCACAACAAGAACCTGTATCTGATGTTGACGCACCATGCGGCACGCCAGAGTTTCGCGGCAAATGGCAATTTCAACGCCACCGACGTGGGCCAGCCCGGGCCTTATGGCTCGGACCCGGCGCATTTGTTCACCGGCATCGATCTGATCAGCCGCAACCGGTTCAACCTGTCGGATTACGGCGCGCATTACCAGATCGACGCCACGCCGCGCGTGCGCGAGGAGCTGTTCGCGGCCTTCTTCTGGCACGACAGTGCGTTCAGCGGCCCTTTCGGTCCGAGTTACAACAACGACCGGCGCGGACAACTGGAGGAGCGCACCGTGGTGAGCGTGTCGCGGCATTACACCACGGCGTTCGGTTACGCTTTCGCGCGCGAGGAGGCGAAGAACACCTTCATCACGGACACGAGCGCACGGTCGTTCCCGCTCGACCGCGACCAGCAGGGGATCTATTGGGAAAACCGCTTCGAGATTAGCAGGCGGTTTTTCATCAATGCGGGCGCGCGCGCGGAGGTCATCCACACCCCGCGCATTCCGGCGGACTCCGTGAACGGCCGGCCGGAATTTGCGGCGGACACTATCGCAAAAGTGAATCCGAAAGCATCTCTCGCTTATGTGCTACGCGAGAGTACGCGCCTGCACGCCTCGGCCGGCACAGGCATCCGGCCGGCGGACGGATTCGAGATTGCCTTCACGGACAACCCACGCCTGAAACCCGAGCGCACGGCCAGCGTCGACGCGGGCATCGAGCAGCGCCTTTTTCACAACCGTGTTTCGCTCGAAGGCACGTATTTCTACAGCCGCTATTACGATCTGATCGTTTCGCTGGGTGGGTCGCTGGCGCGGTTGAGCACGTATCAATCGGACAATCTGGCCAACTCGCGCGCGCAAGGCGGCGAATTCGCGCTGCGCATTCGGCCCACACGTTGGATTTCCATGGCCGGCACGTACACGCTGCTTGAATCGGAGGTGCTGTCGCTCAACGGCTCCAGCGGTCTGGCGCCGCAGTTTTTCAAGGTTGGCCAGCCGCTGATTCGCAGGCCGCGGCACTCCGGCACAATCGTCACCACAATCGCGCGCGGCAGATTTTCGGCGGATGTCACCGGTTACTTCCGCGCCACAGTGCTGGACGTCGAGCCCAACTATGGCGCTTTTGGCGGGCTCTTCTACAACCCGGGGTTCGCTAACTTCGGGTTCAACGTGAACTACGCGGTGGCGCGCGGCTTCACGGTTTATGGAAGTCTGCGCAACGCGCTGAACTGGCATTATGAGGAGGCCCTCGGCTTCCCCTCGCCGTTGCTGAATTTCGTCAGCGGCGTGAAGTGGACGCTTCCGCGATCCCGATGAGTGCGAAAATGAAAAGCGTGAAGTACGACGATCCTCGCGTAGCCATCAACCGTGTGTACACGCGGGGCGGCGACAAAGGCGAGACGGGCCTGGCGGGCGGGCAGCGCATCGCCAAAGACGCGGAGCGCATCGAAGCCTACGGCACTGTGGATGAGCTGAACGCGGTGCTCGGCGTGGCACGCAACACGGCCGAAGAATTAATCGAGAAACATCCGGCAATGGCGGAACTCGATGCCATTCTAAAGCGCGTACAGCATGAGCTGTTCAACGTGGGCTCGATTCTGGCGACGCTGCGGCCGGACGTCCATCCGAGGCAGGCGCGCGTGACCGACGCCGAGATCGCGCAACTGGAAGCCGAAATAGACAAGATGAACGAAGGGCTTCCGGCGCTGCGCTCGTTTGTACTGCCGGGCGGCTGCCGATTGAACGCCGAGTTGCACGTATGCCGTACGGTTTGCCGGCGCGCGGAGCGGATCTGCGTGACGCTGGCCCGCGCCGAGCCGGTAGACGGCGCCATCGTCCGGTACCTGAACCGGCTGGGCGATGCTCTATTTGTGTGGAGCCGCTGGGCCAGTCATACTCTTGGAGTGCCCGAAATTCTTTGGGAGCCCAACCGCGCCGCTTCAGGGCAGCGCGACAATTAAGTTTGAAGGAGAACGCATGGAGAACGTGAATCGAAGACCAGTGGCGATGGCGCTGGTGGTGTTGGGCGCGGTTGCCCGCCTAGTGCCGCATCCATGGAATTTTGCGCCGGTTGGCGGCATGAGCCTGTTCGCGGGCGCACGGTTGAGAGGCTGGTGGGCGTGGGCGCTGCCGATCGTTTTAATGGCCGTGACCGATCCGCTGCTCGGCGGCTACAGCCGCGCCACGCCGTTCATTTATCTCAGCTTTCTGGTCAATGTGTGGATGGGGCGGCTCCTAAGAAATTCGGAGAGCCCGATACGCATCGGCGCGGCGGCCGTTGCTTCGAGCATGCAGTTTTTCTTGCTGTCGAATTTCGGCGTGTGGCTGGGTTTCGGCTTCGCGCACACGTGGACAGGGCTCGTGCAATGCTACACGCTGGCTATTCCGTTCTACGCGCCCACACTGCTGAGCGATCTACTGTCGAGCGGCATCCTTTTCGGTTTGCACGCATGGCTGAGCCGCACGGTCTATACGCCGGAGCGCGTGGCGCAAGCGCAGGGACAAACACAGACGGCGTGAAACGCGCTCTTTTATCCTGGAGCGGCGGCAAGGACTGCGCCTGGGCGCTCGAACGTCTGCGCGGCGGTCCAGTGAAGATCGAAGCCTTGCTCACCACGATTAACGAACAGGCGAACCGCGTGGCCATGCACGGCGTCCGCCGCGAGCTGATTGAGGAGCAGGCAAACTCGATCGGCATTCCGCCCTGGATCGCGCCGCTGCCATGGCCCTGCCCCAACGTGCACTACGAGCAGGTGATGGCCGAGGTCTGCCGTCGCGCGGTGGACGACGGCATCGAGGCGGTCGTTTTCGGCGATTTGTTTCTCGAAGACATTCGCGCGTATCGCGAGCGCATGCTGGCGGGCACCGGGCTCGAGCCGGTATTTCCGCTTTGGGGCGAACCTACGGATTCGCTGGCGCGCGAGATGATCACTGGCGGCCTGCGCGCGCGGCTGGCGTGTATCGACCGCAAGAAACTCGACGTGTCATTCGCAGGGCGTGAATTCGATGCGCGCCTGTTGCAGACTCTGCCGCCTGAAGTCGATTCCTGCGGCGAGAATGGCGAATTTCATTCCTTCGTGTACGACGGCCCGATGTTTCG
>DATLVQ010000469.1:0-6200 GCA_035577325.1 Bryobacteraceae bacterium
CGGAATTTCCAGGCGATCCCGAAATGGCCGCGCTTGCGGAACTGGCCCAGCAAAGCCAGGCGCGCGCCGCGGACGCCCAGCAGTTTTTCAAACAGGGGCAGGAGTTGTGCGGCGAGCGGAAATTCGCGGAAGCCATCGAAGTGCTGCGGCGTGCGTTTGCCATGGACGAGCGGAACAATGTGATCCGCACGTTCCTGCTCGAAACGCTGCTGGAACAAGCGCGGGCCGCCATGGATACGGACTGGCGCGCCGCCGAAGCCCTCTGCCGGCAGGCGCTCGAGCTGGATGCCAATCATTCGCTCGCCAAAGGCGTGCTGGGAATGGCGCTGGACCACAAGCGCGATGCCGAGGTCAGCCAGTGGGTAGCCGAGGCGCGCCGCATGCAGGCCGCCGGCAACGTGCAGGGCGCCCTGGCGCAGATAGAGGACGGCCTGGCAGCTTATCCGCGCGAGCCGAGACTTGCGCAATTGATATCTACCCTGACTAAGTCCGCGCCGGACTATGTGAGCCGCGCCGAGCTGGCGTCGAGGGCGACGATGGCCGCGGCCGCGCAGCAGGAAACGGTGGCCGTTCCGACCCCTCCTCCGGCGGAAAAGCAGCCGCCTGCGCGAGGGTCTGACCCCGGCGAAACGCAACACATCCCATACGCTGCATCGGTGGCGCCAGGCCCGGCAGTGATCAAAACCGCCAGCCAGCCGCCTGTTGGCGGGCCAGCTTCCATGGGTTTAAAAACTCAGGCGGCGCGTCCCGGAACGTCGGGCGATGACTCCGCCACCGTGGTGCTGAAGACGCCGATCTTGGGTGGCGTGGCGGCTCCGCCGGCAGGGCCTCCATCTGTCCCGTCGGCGGCATTAAAATCGCCCGCTCAGAGCCCGAGGCCGCCGGCACAAGCCGCCAAACCGAAGAAGCCTGGCGTCAATCCCATGGTGCTTTGGGGATCCGTCGCCGCAGCCGTTGTTCTTCTCGTAATAGTCATTTTTGTGTTCATGCCGCGCTCCGTGGCGGTCGAGATTCGCACCAACCCGCCGGGCGCAACCATCCGAGTCGACAACGAAGTCCGTGGCGCGAGCAATCTCTCGCTCAAGTTGCCGGCGGGCACGTATCAGATCGCCGCCGAAAAAGATGGCTTCCTGCCGGCCGCCACATCGCTTGTTGTAAAGCGCGGGTCGCAGCCGGCCGTGAATCTGACCTTGAACCCCGTGCCGCCTCCCGCGCCGGTTGTCGTGGTGCCGCAGAGCTTGCGCATCGCGAGCGATCTGGTCTCGGGCAAAGTCAAGCTGGACGATCAGCAGCCCGGGGATCTGCAGGAGGGCCAGTTCACTAACGAGGCCGTCGCTTGGGGCAAGCACACCATCGAGATCGTCTCCGGCGGCGTCAAGACCAGTGTCGCGTTCGACGCCGCCCCCGGCCGACCACCCGTGCTGAGCGAGCCTCCCACCGCCAAGGAAGCCAAGGCCGTCATCGTTACCAGTTTCGGCAACCAGGCTCACATTCAGGCGACCTATTCGCCAGTGAAAGTCACGGTCGACAATCAGGATTTGGGCGAAGTCGGTCTCAACGGCCTCGATGTGCCCAACCTCAGCGTCGGCAATCACGATGTGGTACTCACCGAAGGCAAAGACCGCCACACCATAGGCCTGACCGTTGGTGCCGCGCCCGTTCTGCAAGTCCAGCTTTACTCCGATAGAAATGTAGGATCGTTGCTGATTCTCACAGGCGGCGAAGACGGCGTGCGCGTCGAGATCGATGGCAAAGCGCAAAAGAAGGTAAGCAAGGGCGGCCAGGTGCGCATCACCAATCTGGCTGTGAAGCCGCACACCGTGCGCGTGTTCAAGGACGGTTTCCAGGAAGTCGCCGCGCTGCCGATAGAAATCAAGAAGGGCGAGGAAGCCAAGCTGCAGTTTGCGCTGCACCCGGTGCCCACAGTCGGCGCGCTCGCGCTGCACGGCGCCGCCACCGGATTGCAGGTGCTGCTGGATCAAAAGCCCGTGGGCACGGTAGGGAACGACGGCGCCTTTTCATTTTCGAATATCGCACCCGGCAACCACACCATCGATCTGACCGATGGCCGCAGGCACAAGCAGATCACGCACGCATTCAAAGCCGGGGAAACGGCGCAGTTCGGTCCGCCCGATGTAGTGCTGCAGGCGGCGAAAATGGCTGTGAAAGTCACCGTCTCGCCTGCCAACGCCGCCGTCACTTTCCGGACTCCGGACAATAAGGTACATGACGTGAAAGGTCCGTCGTTCGAGCTCGAAGAAGGCCAATATGTCTTCAGCGCCACCGCTCCGGGACACAATGACGCCAACCAAACGGTAACCGTCGCGGCCGGCAAGCCGGTCAACATCGTACTGAACCTCACGCCTAAAGCCGGCGGTCCGGCAAAGATCGTCCCCCCGGAAAAAATGGAAGAGTGGGCCGCGGCATCCGGCTGGAAAGCGGAAAGCGATTGGTTCGTGCATCGCGGCGGCGGCCTCGTTTTATATCCGACGGTCCCGAGCGCGGGCGCCATCGTCTTCACCGCTCGCCGTGACGCCGGCGCATTTGGGAAGGGCCGGATTCAATGGGTGGCCGGCTGCGTAGACAGCAAGAGCGATTACGTCCTGTTCGGCATCGACAAGAAAAACTTCCACCGCCAGGAGATGGCCGGCGGCAAAAAGGTGAAGGATTCCGAAAAGACCGAGCCGCTGAAGGGCGCCGCGGTGAAGGAGCTGCAATTCACCGTAAAGATCGACATCTCCGCCGATCGCGTCGTCACCAGCATCCAGCAGGGCAGTGATTGGGCCGTCGTCGATACCTGGCCCGCCTCCGGACTCAATCCCGCCAACGGCAGATTCGGCTTCTACCTGCCCGGCACCGACGAAGTTTACATCTCCAATTTCAGCTTTTCGCCGGCGAGGTAGGTGGTCGCGAAGGCACCATCGCGCTAGCGAACGGCCTCTGGATCGATCCAGCCGACTGTTGAACGACTAACCGCGCAGTGAGCGCTTGAAATCGCGTGCCTCTTTCCGGTTTCCACATCCACGACTTCGAGACTCTCAGCGTAAACCATCAAGAAGCATCGCAGCTCCTGCTTTACGAATAAGAGTCGCTTTGAATCAGGCGACCATACCAGATGGTCGTCGACACCTGACGCGCCGAGCTTTCTTCGATGGGACGGACTCTTGGCGTCAATAAGTACGATCTGCCGCTGGCCTGAAACGGCGATCCAACGTCCATCCGGAGACCAACTCCCGCGCCCAGCTCCTAAGGGCCGGGTTGCGCCAGTGTTCAGATCAAGCAGACTTAAATGCTCGCCATCGCGGCTGAGTACTTCCTTCCCATCTGGAGATATAGGCCCTGTGGCCCCTGCGCACTCCGGAGGATCACCAATTCGAATAGGCCGGTGCGTCGCGGTGTCGGGATCGATCTCATATGCGCCACACTGGTGAGTTCGACGATCCCCAGCTGACACGAAAATTCTGCCCGAGTGCGATACCGTGAGGAATGCGACGCTCAGTCCCGGCACTATGCTCTTTCGCGTCGGTCCAAACTCTACCTTGGTCACGCCATCTCTACCATCGATGGTGGGGTCGCCTAAATACATCGACTTCGAATCCGGCCCGAACGAGACAAGATAATAACTCGACATTCCCTGCGGGAGGTTTACGTCGACCGCTTTCACCGGGGCCATGGGAAATAGCGTAAGAAGAGACTCGTCCCCTCCACTTGGGTGAAAGTAGGCGGCGACGAAGTGCGACGTCTCGCCCCGGCCGCGTTCGGTTTCGGCCCTCTGCGGGCACCTGCCACGAAAAGCAGGACTGCAGCGAGCCCGGCGATCGTCCTGACTAACGACGTCGAGCGTCGCACCGAGGCATCCATTTCTAAACTCCTCGAAAGTTTCCAGCTGGTAGAGAGCAATACATACCACTTCAACGCGTTTCACTGAGCGCCCTACCCAAATCGCGCCCTCCACTCGCACGAATTCGATCCGCAACGCTCTTATTCCCGCTAGCCAGCGCGGCGTGCAGCGGGCTCGCACCATCTTTGCTGCAAATATTCGGATCGGCGCCCTTCTCCAGCAGCAGAGCGACCACACTCTCGCGTCCCAGCGACGCCGCCGCATAGAGAGCCGTGGTCCCCGACTCCGCTTCCTGCGCGTTAATATCTGCTCCGCGCGCCAACAGAATGCGGGCAGTCGTGACTTTTCCGTTGAGCGCCGCGTCATGCAGCGGCGTCCCGCCCGATCCGTTGCGCGCGTTTACATTCGCCCCCTTCGCCAGAAGCAGTCTGACAATTTCGTCGTGCCCCTTGAGCGCGGCATCGTGCAGCGGCGTCGATCCCGAGCGGAAGCGCGCGCTTGCGTCCGCGCCGTGCTTCAGCAAGATCTCGACCGTGTCCGCATACCCGCGGAATACCGCTTCTTCAAGCAGACCGGCATAAGCGCCTGCCGTTCCCGGGTTTTTCTCCGCCGAGAGTAGTAGCTCGGCCACGCCGTTGCGATGAAAACGCACCGCATTCTCGATGGGCGTGAGCCCGGCGTTGTCCTTCACCGTGGCGTCCGCATGCCGGGCGAGCAGCAGCCCCGCAACCGGCGTCAGCCCCTTGATAGCCGCCTCGTTCAACGGCGTCGCGGCGGTCTGCGGATTTGCGCGGTTGATCTCCGCGCCCGCCTCCACCAGCACCGCCGCCGTCTCGCCCGCGCCCCCGAGAATCGCCGCATCGAGCGGCGCCGCGCCTTCGTTGTCGCGCGCATTCACGTCGGCGCCTTTCTCGATCAGCAACCGCGCAATTTCGGTCCGGCCGCGCGCGGCGGCGGAAGCAAGCGCCGTCATGCCAGTCTTATCCGCCACGCGTATGTCCGCGCCGCGATCGATCAGCAGTTTCGCGATCGGCAGAAACCCGCGGATCACCGCGAAATCGAGCGGTGTCCAGCCCCCATCCAGGTGGCGCGCGTTGATATCGGCCTTGTGGTCGAGTAGAAGCTCCACCAGGTCTGCGCGGTTGTTCATCACCGCGTCGTGCAGCGGCGTGGCGGAGTAACTCGTGGCGTTGACTTCGGCGTTATAGTCCAGCAGAAGCACGGTCACATCCGCGTGGTTTTTCGAGACCGCCCAATAGAGCGGCGTGGCGCGGAAAGGATCGCGCTTGTTCGGGTCCGCGCCCACCGCCAGCATGGCGCGAGTGGCTTCCAGATCGCCCTTTCGGACGAACCAGCTCATCGCCCCCGCCTGGGCCAGCAGCATCAGAATCAGGACAGCCATGGCACGCTACTGCTAGGGTAACGCGCCGCTGCCCGGCGGAGTTCACTGCCTCACACTCAAGCTTCCGGCTGCTGCGAAATAGCATTCAGCCCAACGACGGTCCTCTTGTGAGGAGTTAGGATCGTCCACCACGCGCTGAATGTCCCGGACGAATTGATCCCTATACCCCTCTTCGGGCGGATCCAGCTGACCGAGCATCGCCAATGCTTCTCGCGCGACAGGCCACCAGTTGCCGGGTGGAACCGCATGATCAGACAACATCGCCTCCATAGCGGAAACAACGCGCCGGTCGGCGTGACGCAATGTGCGATGGTTGCGGATGCTCCCGAGCGCAAAAACTGCCCAGAAACGAATGCGAACCTCGGGATCCGTGAGGATTGAAATTAGAGGCGGAATCGCCCGGCTTGAATCAAGGTAGGCGAGGGATTCCGCCGCTTCTTCTCGCACGGCGAGAGGTTGAGAAGCGTCCGTCAAAGCATTGATAAGGGCGCTCACCGCACGGCTGCCCGGTTTGCGGATCCAACCAAGAGCACGTGCGGCCGCGTGGCGGCGATGATAATTCATGTCACTCACAGCATCGATCAGTGGCCGCACTGAACCTACATCTCCAAGGTGCTCAAGAGTTAGTGCTGTCTCCCATAACTCGTCTTTTCCCTCTTGCGAGAAAAACTGCTGCAGAAGATATTCCGCGGCCGCTCCATCCTCTGAGATAGCAAGAACACGTGCCGCTTCGCCCCTAATAATCCAGCCGGCGCTAGGATCGATGACGATGGTGCGCAATGCGTTGCCGAGCCCGAGACCATCGCGTTCATAGCGCTCTACCGTGCGCACAAGAACGCGCTTCGACTCGTCATGCTGCATGTGGCGAAGCCGTTTGCGCAGTCTCCGTTCGATTCTTAGCCGCAAACATAAAGAATCTCAGGACCTGTGGCGATGTGTAAAGCCGGGGCGCGATGC
>DATLVQ010000470.1:0-5332 GCA_035577325.1 Bryobacteraceae bacterium
GCGCGTCTGCGCTGAATCATTGCAAAGCCGTACTGATCTATTTGAGGAATTATTCTGAGCGCGTCAGCTAGTAAGCTGTCACTGGCGATTTTTTCAGAAGTGATGAGCTGTTTCGCATTCGTGTACGGGCAAGTCGCGCCATTTTCCGGAATCAGTTGGTCGATCCATTCGCCGGTTCTTTCCGCTTCAGATGCCGCACCGCCAGATGCTCCTCGCGATAAACACAAGACCTGTGCTGCGGACTCGCCGAAACGCCGGCGATTCTCGTCCTCCAGTTCCTTCACGCAGCGCCCCACTCATGGCCAGACCGCCGTACCTGCTCTTCCAGGTGTACAGCGTCGCTTCGCTGCCCCCAGTTCACGCGCCAGATCCTTTGCCATCCAACCGCCTCCATCGGCTTTAGCATCCCGATGATCTGCTATTCCGAATACCGCCCCTTCGTCATCGCGGAGTCCTTTTCCTCGTTGGAGCTTCTCAATCATGACTGATAGAGATTACTGAAGCCAGTTCGCAGCCACAAGCTGCAACGGGCTGATAAGTGCACCCCACGAAACAGTGGTGCTTTCGTGAGCGCGACCAAAAAAGTGGGTTGAAAACCGACACTCTTTCCAGCCACTCCCTCCCGCAACAAGTCTTAACTATTTGTTATCAATAACGTACGTCTGGGTTGCCATGTGCACTATAATTGCAGGGTAAGCAACACTTGCACCCTAATTTTGAAAATCTTTCAATGGGCCTGCTCAAAATCCTCAGAACCATTGCTACTTTCTCGAGCTTACTCTCAATTGTCGTTCTCAACACATCGGCACAAAACGGCATTCCCGTTCCCAGCGGAACCTGGACCAAGGTTCTGACCCGCGGCGTTCCCGAAGGATCGAATGGTTGGGAACAATTGGTCTACGCATCCGGTATTAAGCAGTCGATCACCCTCTCGATGTACCACCAACACTATTCGGAGGTTAACGAAAGCCTGGTGGGCTATAACTTCGACACAAATAGCTGGGATGTAGTAGACATGGGCGGCCTGTTCCACACCGAGAATGTGGGTGAGGGAGGAGAGTCACAGGGTTTTTTTGATTACAACCCCAATAACAACACTATTATCTACCACTGCTGTCTATCGGGCTCAAATCAGCCGGAGAATGCCTTTCATACCTGGTGGTATGACGTCCTGGGTCAGTCGGGCATCGACAAGCAGACTTCTCCCAAGCCGCCGTTTAGCGCCCTGCAGCCAGGCGGTGCATTCGACCCCGCCCATAATCGGTTCGTGTTTCTTGGCGGTGATTCATTCGTCGGAACATGGACTTATAACCCGACGACCAATGTATGGCAAAAGATGTCGCCGAATGGCATCTCCCCTAATCCGTCGCTGATTCTGCCGGGCATGACCTATAGCTCATTCGATCAAAAGCTGTATCTGTTCGGCGGATTCGACGGCACGAACTTCTATTCCGACTTATACACTTACGATGTTCCGACCAATACCTGGACACCAGTCGTTCCCGCGGGCGGAGTAAAACCGGCGGGGCGGTATAGGTTTGGCTTTGCTTACGATTCGACAAATAACGTTATACTTCTTTACGGAGGCCAAAACGCCTCTGGGATCCTCGGTGACACGTGGGTATTCTCTCCGGCGACCAGTACATGGACGCAACTAACCCCGCCTCAATCTCCGCCCATCGCAGCCTCACCGGTCTGGGCACGACTCACTTATGATTCTGATCACAACGCATTTGTGTTGGCGCAACAGGGTCTAGGTGGCTATTTCGGTGGCACGTGGACCGCATATGCAATTCAGACCTGGCTCTTTCGTTATCAGGGGGCCGGTCCAAATGCCGGCACGCTGGCGCCCACGGCAAACGCTGCCCCTGGCAGTTTGAACCGCAACGCGGCGAGCTGGGCTAAAGAACCTGCGTTAGCAAGTTCCGGGACTACTCTCTATGCCACTTGGGCCGAAACCGGTTCTCCATTTGATCCGACCAGCGCCGCTCTACTGAATATCTACGCAGCCCAATATTCGGGCAGCAATTGGATTCCCCTTGGCCAGTCGTTTCAAGCGATCAGCACGCAACAGGAATCGCATGCCCCGTCAATGGCCGTCAGCGGTGGTAATCCGTGGATCTCCTGGTATCAATCCAACGACTCCACCTCCACCCAGGTATTCGCAACTCAATGGAATGGCGCAAGCTGGCAGGGAGGGACCGTCGGGCTGAAGGGAACGGGCACCGCGTACCAGGGCCGTTCGCAGATCATGGACCTGGCCGGTACGCCCCATGTCGCACTTCTGGAAGTTGACAAGAGTTATTATCCACAGCGCGTATTTGCTTACGTGCGATCGTGGAACGGAACCTCCTGGCCTCTAAAAGGGACCGGCCCGCTCAATCGGAGCAATGTGTCCGGCACAACAGCCGATTCAATCGCCATTACCAACGACGGTACCAATCCGTACGTAGCATGGACCGAATACGCTCACACTTACGGGGGATCCTCGGGACAGGATACGGATACAAATCCCCAAGTCTACGTGGCCTATTGGAACGGCACGCAATGGACTGCCCTGGGTGGCTCTCTGAATGTAAATACAGCTAATTGGGCCTATGACGCCTCGATTACATACCTGGGCGGCCAACCGTATGTTGCCTGGACTGAAAGAACACAAGCGGGTAATGCCCAGCTATACGTTAAGACATGGAACGGAACCAGCTGGAATCTGGTAGGAGGAGGCAGCTTGAACCGGGCACCCAACATCGGGTGGGCTTATCATCCGAGCCTCGTTGCTGATTCAGCGTCCAACAGTCTCTATTTGGCATGGGTAGAGCAGCCATCGCTTGGCCAGAACGCTCAAGTTTACGTTTCCAAGTGCAATGCGGGCTCATGGACGGTTTTGGGCGGATCTCTGAATGCGGATACCGTCAACGGCAGCGCCCAGCGTGCGAGCCTGGCTGTGTCTAACGGCCAGCCCGCCACCGCTTGGGGCGAGGTGAATACTGGCTGGTTGCGCCAAATCTATGTAAAACAATGGAATGGATCGGCCTGGGTACAGCTCGCGGGTCTGGGAGGAGCTGCTGATACGAAGGCTCCTACGACTCCCACTAACCTGACTGCGACCGCAGCATCCTCGACTCAAATCAATCTGGCATGGTCACCGTCAACGGATCTTGTTGGCGTGGTCGGCTATCACATTCTCAGGGGGGGCTCACGGGTTGGGGACGCAACGCAGACTCTGACTTATAGTGATACTGGGTTGAATGCAAATACCTCTTACACATACACGGTTGCCGCGTTCGATGGCGCCGGTAATGTTTCGGCTCAATCTATTGCAGCAACAGCCAAGACTCTGGCCTCGAACGATACCACACCGCCTGTCGTGTCCATGACCGCACCAGCGAGCGGGACGACCGTAAGCGGCACCATCACAGTATCCGCGAATGCAAACGACAACATGGCGATGTCAGGTGTGCAGTTCACTCTTGACGGGTCGAACGTCGGTCCTTTCGTGCCCGGCACCGGACCAGCGTACAGCATATCCTGGAATACGACCACGGCCGCCAATGGTGCGCACTCGGTCGCCGCTATCGCCACTGATACAGCGGGAAATAGCACCACCAGCAGCGCCATTTCTGTAACCGTTAACAACCCGCCGATAATTACGGTAGTGACGGCGTCGCTGATCACTTCCTCCGGCGCCACCATCACGTGGAAGACCAATAGCCCCGCGAACTCGCAGGTGGCGTATGGGCTGACTAGTTCCTACGGATCGACGAGCGCGCTGAACCCGACGCTGGTGACATCGCACTCGGTGACGCTGTCGGGATTAAGCGCCAGCACGACCTACCATTACCAGGTGTTGTCACAGGATGCGCAGGGTAATATGGCAAGTTCCGGCGATTTCACCTTTACCACGGCTTCGGCCTCTGGCGGCCTCTCAACTCTTTTGCAGCTCCATCTGGATGCGACCGAGGTGAGCGGGGTAACGAACGGGTCGGTGGTGACACCGGCGGTGGCTCCGGGCGGGTTTACGGGCGCAGTGGTGGCGAAGGGAACCGGGTCGGTGAATTTTGCAGCGGCGCAGACGGGCAACGGGGTGTATTTCCTGAACTGCTGCAGCAACACCAACAATGCGTATTACAAATTCGGCGGAACGACGGTAGGGAACATCTTCAACGTAACGCAGGGGCAAGTGACGTTCTACCTGAAATCGCGTTACAGCTTTGCGCAACGGCAGTCGAGCGCCGCCTCGCCGCGATATGCCTTCGACGTTCGGGATGGCAATGGTACGCACCTGTTCTATTTCCTGACGCAGATCAGTTCGGCGCAGCTGCAGTTCACATATGCAGCGGGAGGAACGGCGCAATTCTATTACGTCCCGGCAGGGACGGAGGACACGCTGTACGGCAATGGAGTGTTACTCCAAGTGACGGTGGCCTGGAACGGGAGCGTCGTGAACCTGTACCTGAACGGGACACTGGTGAAGTCGAGTTCATATACGCCGTCGGCATTCAATTGGACGGCGGCATCGAACTTCGATCTGGGGGCGTTTGAGTACCTGAGTGCGGGAGGATACAACAGCTCCGACGATATCGTGGATGAATTTACAGCGATGGGGCCGTCGATCGTGCCTGACACAACACCACCGGTGGTGTCGATGACCGCGCCGGCAAACGGGGCCACGGTTGGGGGCGTAGTTACGGTTTCGGCCAATGCCACCGACAATGTGGGAGTGGCGTCGGTGCAGTTTACATTGGACGGCGCAAACCTGGGCAATCCGGTGTCGGGGTCGGGGCCGTCGTATTCGCTGTCGTGGGATACGACGACGGTGGTGAACGGATCGCATGCGCTGGCTGCGGTGGCCAGCGACGCTGCGGGGAATATGGCTACCGCCAGCAGTGTGACAGTGACAGTGAGTAATGCGTCCACGGCTCCGGTGATCACGTCAGTGGCGGCAAACTCGATTTCTTCCACTGGGGCCACCATCACGTGGACGACGAATGAAGCCGCGAACTCGCAGGTGGCGTATGGGCTGACTAGTTCCTACGGATCGACGAGCGCGCTGAACCCGACGCTGGTGACATCGCACTCGGTGACGCTGTCGGGATTGAGCGCCAGCACGACCTACCATTACCAGGTGCTGTCACAGGATGCGCAGGGAAATCTGACACGGTCCGGCGATTTCACCTTCACGACGTTGACAACGCTTCTGTTGCTTCACGGGGATGCGACCGAGGTGAGCGGGGTAACGAACGGGTCGGTGGTGACACCGGCGGTGGCTCCGGGCGGGTTTACGGGCGCAGTGGTGGCGAAGGGAACCGGGTCGGTGAATTTTGCAGCGGCG
>DATLVQ010000471.1:0-2436 GCA_035577325.1 Bryobacteraceae bacterium
TCGGCGGAGTTTTGATTGGCGCGCGCCAGCATGACCTCGATCTGCTGGATCTCGCCATCGATCTGATTCTTTTGCTTCCGGAGACCTTGAATCTTCCAGAAACCGAGCGCGCTCACGGTGACCAGGGCGCACACGAGCACGGCGATCACGGCTTTGAATTTCCGGCCGGTGCGAAGCAGGGCGGCATCCAGCATCTCGCGCATAATGACCACCGTGGAATCGCCGAGCCCCATGCGCCGCGCCATGCGAGCGCGGTGGACGGCATCGGAGAGCAGATCTTCATGCGCTTTGCTGGGGCTTGAGGCGGCTGCCTCTTGTTCGGAAGCGATCGATCCGACATCGGGAGCTGGCGTGACGACCAGGGTCTGATTCAAGTCCTGAGCGGGCGAGTTGTCGAGGACAAAGCTCAGCTCAGGGCCATCGACGCCCAACCGGATGAGGCAGGGCGGCTCGAGCAGCGCTTCGGTGATGCGCTCGCCGTTGAGGAACGTGCCGTTGGTGCTGTTCAGATCGACCAGGCGATAGCTGTCGCCTTCTTTGCGGATTTCCAGATGGCGCCCGGAAACCATGGCCGCCTCGCCGAGGACGACGTCGTTTTCCGAGCTGCGGCCCACACGGACGGTATCGTCACGAATCAGGTGCCGGGTACCCGCCAGAAGCCCGGACTTACGAACCAGCCATGCGTTCAGGTTGGTGGGTGCCACCGAAGGAAAATATAGCAGAAGACGGAAAAAAGAAGCGTCCGGCCGGGTTTTCGTTTGCACTCCCGGCGGGGTATGTTCGTCAAGAGTTCAAGATGCGCAGAGGTGCGATGGCCGTCATGCTGCTGCCCCGGTTGGCGATCGCCGCCATTATTTAAGGCACGATAGTGGAGCACATATCGAGCACGCGTACATGAAGCTGGCTGTGATCAGACCGATGGGAACAGCCGGGAGCGAGATCAAAGCGCGCACGAACAGCATGGGGCAGTTTCTTTTTTCCGAGCGTACCTTCCCGTAATGCAATTGGCAGAAGACCTGGAAGGCCGCGGGCGCACCCATCGTACTTGGTTCGCGTCCCAAACTACACGTGCGACCGCACACGGGGATATCGTTTCTCCGGACTGCCGCCCGGCCGTTATCACGCGCTGAGCTCGGTCGATTTTGATCCGGCCCAACACCGAGGAGATGAAAAGGCGCGCGCGGACGAGGCGGCGCTCAAGGAATCGAGCGATACCAGTCACGACTTGCGGCTATTTGTCGCGCCGTGAGAAAGCGGCGCGCAGGTACGAGCATTCGCATTAAACCCCGTTAAGCTCTGGAACCGCTTGCCGGGGTCGACACGTCTGCCCATTACGAGGCTTCTATGAACAAAAAACCGGCGCGTTGGGCGTTGATGCTGGCGGTGCTGATTCTCACGTCTTGCGGAGGTTACACCAAGATCGGCAGGATTACCGCGGACCCGTCGCGCTATCGCAACCGGACGGTTCGCGTGGAAGGCCACGTGACTAATGCTTTCGGGGCGCTTTCGTCGGGCGGATACCAGGTGGAAGACGATACTGGGAAGATAGTGGTTATTTCGAATCAGGGAATTCCGTCGAAAGGCTCGAGAGTAGCGGTGAGCGGCCGAGTGATGGAGGGCATTACTCTGATGGGGCGGTCATACGGCACGGCGATTCAGGAGCACGGCCATCAGGCGCATTGATTACGGCACACGCATGGGCGCCACGCGCTGCCGGGTGGAGCGTCCGATGCCGGTGTAGTCCAGGCCGGCGCGCAGGGCGGCTTCGGAGTCGTACAGATTTCGTCCATCCACCAGGATCGGCTGCTGCATGCGCGCGGCCACCTGCGCAAGATCAAGGGTTCGGAACTCAGCCCACTCGGTGACCAGCACTGCGGCATCGGCATCGCGCACGGCATCGAGAGCCGAATCGCAATACTGGATCTTCAACTCGGGATTCTGCGCGCGGCAGGCGGGCATGGCGACGGGGTCGTAGGCCTTCACGCGCGCGCCCAGTTGCAGCAGGCGCTCGGCGATTTGCAGGCTGGGTGCGTCGCGCAAGTCATCGGTATCTGGCTTAAAGGCCAGGCCTAGCAGCGCGATGGTTCGTCCTTTGAGAATGAACAGCTTTTCCTGCAGTTTCTGAATGACGATTTGTCGCTGCGCATGATTCACGGCCAGCGCGGCCTCGAGCAACCGGGCCTGATAGCCGTACTCCGCGGCGGTGTGCAGCAGCGACTGAATATCTTTGCCGAAACAACTGCCGCCCCAGCCGAGCCCGGCGTTCAGGAACCGGGAGCCGATGCGCGAATCGAGACCGATGCCCGCCATGACCTCCTTGGCGTCAGCGCCCACGCGTTCACAGATGTTGGCAATTTCGTTGGCGAACCCGATCTTGGTCGCAAGGAAAGTGTTGGCTGCGTACTTGATCATCTCGGCGCTGGTGAGTGTAGTTGC
>DATLVQ010000472.1:0-5000 GCA_035577325.1 Bryobacteraceae bacterium
GCTTCGCCGAGTCTTTGAAGGCAACACCGGTAAAACCAGTGAAGTCGTTCGGGAGTTTAAGCAATGTCCGCAGTTCCAGCAGTGCTGCTACATCCTTTCGCAAGCACTCCAACACAACACCTACGGCCGAAAGAGGTCGGCGACGAAGGCACCGGCCGGGCTTGTGCCCCCTGGCTAATTGCACGGGGGCGCAGCCTAGACGTGCCACGGCTCGACAGAGTCGCTCTTCACCATTCGTCATTCGGCAGCGACGCGGCATCGGCTCGCTTTGCCACGATTCTGGTCGAACTCGGAATCGCGAATCCATCCGATTGGGAAGCATGCGCCGGGGAACCCGCGAAGTTCCTCCGGCGCACGCTTGATCGCTTCGTACGGAGCCACGGAGAATCCGAGATCGACGAGGCATTCGAACTTTCCGTGACTCTTTCTACGGACCCGCATGAATGGTGCGAGAGCGAAGAAGAGCCGGACGGCTCGCAGATTTTTCTCGGCGTCGAGGCGTCCTCGTGTGGATTCGTGAATCTCGCGCCGGCCCTGGCCCTCTGTGAAAATGAACATCCTCGTTTGCCGGCGACGTTTGCCCGTATGTTCCTGAACAGCGTTGGGAGTCACTTCCGGCTTTACGACGACCGCGACGCGGAAGAGCACATCTCAATTCTCGAAGACAATTACGAACCCGAGGCGGATGGCGAGGACCGTGCGGCGCTACCGGATCGCAACAAGATTCTGCCTCCTTGCATGAAACGAAAGCCACTGGGCGGCAAGGGCTTGAAGGCCATGCTGTCGCGGATGGTGCCCAAGAGCCGAGCAGCACGTCTGCTGAGAGCAACTCTCGAACTCAAGCGGGTATCCGACAGGGTAAAACTTCCGGAGATCCGAGAGCCTGTCCGCGAACTGTTTTGCGATTGCAATCCTCCAGTTCCCGTTCTGCTGGCGATCTACCAGTTGGGCGATGCCATCGAGGCGTGCTTCGACGACGAGCGGCAATCGATGCTAGAGCTGACGCCGGAGCCCTGGCCGCTGATTCCGTTCGATGGGACAAAACGGGAAAGCACGCGGAAGGCATTCGAATGTTTGGGTGGCGTTCTGGACACGCTTGTCGCCGCGCGCCGCGTGCTGAATTTGGTTCCGGGGTGGGAAGCAATCCGCGGAAACAAGGAGAAGAGATCATGACCAAGTCAGCGCACTTCGGTTCCAACTCAAGCTTTGGCCTTTCCAAGGCCATTCTCGTGTACTCGGACGGTCAGCAATTGTTCGCGACGATGCACCAGCCCAGGGACTCTCCCGATGGTGGTCCACCTTATCTCGACGTCGGTGAGGCTCTGACCATTGATTTTCTGAAGCAACTGGCAAAGGGACTTGGGCGAAGCGTACCGCGGGAAATCCTACCGTCCAATGTTCTCGTTCGCACACCAGACATCCTCGTTTGGTGGGCGAGACAGCAACACCGAGCGATGTTCTTCAACGATTCGGGAGACGGTCGGACGCTGAACGGCAAGGTCTTTCCACAACCGGCGTTGGTGTTCAGAGTATGCGGATCCGACCTTTCGGTGCGCGCGTTAGCCGAGCATAGGCGGCCAAGACGGGACACGCCATTGATGTTTGCCCCGTACTGGAACTGCGACGCGGCTGGCCGGGTGTGCCAAGGCAGTATGCACGCACCGGAGAAACTGTGCCTCGAAGCGATGAAGGGCTGGGAAAAGGCGTTCTTTGAAAGCGAATTCACTCATGCTGCGATCGGCGCGCGCCTGACGTCGCACCCTGAAGGGTTCCTGGGACTGTGGCGGGATCTGGCGGGGAGCGAGGGAGAGTTCCCTGGCGAGTTTCTGGTGAAGAGCGGCGACACACTCGGAGCATTTGTCCAGGGCCGGGAGGATTGAATGCACACCATTCATCCCTACCTGCTGCGGCGGACCATTAAGGTCGCGGTTGTCGGTTGCGGTGGCACGGGCAGCGCGATTGTCGGCGGGCTGCCACATCTTCACCAGGCGCTGATCGCGGGTGGCCACCCGTCCGGCCTGGCAGTCACGGTAATCGATGGGGACCGGATCTCGGCAGCAAACTGTGTCCGCCAGCCGTTCTCCGCGAGCGAGATTGGGCTATTTAAGTCCGTTGTCCTTATCAACCGCCTGAACCTGTTTTGGGGACTCGACTGGCAGGCAGTCCCGCAACATCTGGCCACTGGGCACGATCTGCATAACGATCTCGACCTGGTCATCGGTTGCGTGGACAGCCGCGCCGCCCGAGCAAAGATACATGAGACTGTCACCGCTACATGGTGCGGCATCGGCTACTGGCTCGATATTGGCAATGGTGCTGATACGGGGCAGTTCGTCCTCGGACAGCCGCTCAACCGCCTCAACAAGCATAAGGCTGACCGGCTACGAGCAGTTTCGGAGCTCTTCCCGGAGATAATCGATGCTGCGCTCGGTGATGATTCACACCCGAGTTGCAGTTCGGCTGAGGCGCTCGAACGGCAACATCCGTTCATCAATCAGACACTCGCGAACCACGGGCTTGCCCTACTGAGTCGTCTATTTAGGCGTGAGCCCATCGCGTATCACGGCGGATTCCTGAACTTGGCCGGCGGCGCGTTGGTTGCCCTACGAGCAGAACCAAAGGTCTGGAAGCGAATGCGCCGCCGGCAGCAGCGGACCGTTTAGCCCCAGCCCACACCCAGTAGTCACCATCTGCAAAAGACATTTTCGTTACCCGGGTCAAGCAATCCAGGACCCACATTCTCAATTCAAACCCAGCAAGAAGAGGAGACACATGTCAGAAACTAGCACGCTAATCGGGTACGCAGGCCGCACCATCAATCGAGAAGAACTGGCCCTCGTTCCCACACCGCCGGCAACGGCAACTCACCAACCCGTACCGCATCATGAAATCGTTCAGGCGCTCGTGGAGACGCTCGGATTCCGTCACATTGGCGTGGTCCACGACGAGTACGCAGTATCGCCGGACGGCATGAAGATGTTCGGCGTGCTCGATCTTGAGACCGAGATGCACGGAGCGCGCTTCTCCATTGGGCTCAGAAACAGCCATGACAAGACCATGAGGCTCGCGCTCACTTGTGGATACAGGGTCTTTGTTTGCAGCAATATGGCATTGAGCGGGGATTTCACACTCGGGACAATGTGACAATAATCGGCTCCAAAGCTCGGGCGCTCGTCCCCATCGGTAGACGGAGGACAACCGCGACCTTCGTTGGCCCAATCTCGATGCGCTGAACAAGGGCACGGACAATTTCGCGCTTGGTGGCCCAGTCTGCATCGTTCAGCTGCGACTGCAGGTGAGTTGAAAGTTCGGCAAGACGGTTCATCACCGAGCGCACGTGTGTCCGCAGCTCCTCGTCGGCCGCTTGGGTGCCAATCTTCTTATCGATGTCGGCCATACGAGCCTTCGTTCGGTTCATGCGAGACGTGAACTGGTCTTTATCAATCACGCCCTCGGCAAGACTGTCGATCAGGCGCTCCAGTCCGCGCCGCAGCTTCTGGCGCTGCGCCCTCAGGGCATCGACATTCTCCGGTAACTCTTTGCGTTGGATGCTGTCCTGGTCCTCCTGCTGCAGGCTTCCAGGATTCCTCACAATCTTGCATACGTTCTCCCATATCTCGGCTTCCAATGACTCCGCGCGGATTTGCGTGTTACTGCAAATGCGCTCGCCTCCGAACCGGTAAGCATCGGTCCCAGAGCACCGATAGCAGCGGAAGTCCCTCATACGGTGGCCCCTCCCTCTTTGACGAGTCGTCTTGCCGTAGAACGCGTATCCGCAGAGGGCGCAGCAGGTCAGACCCTGCAGAAGATGACCTGGCCTCCGCGGCCCCAATCGAGCGCGGGTGCGATTCTCACGGAGTTGGCCCTGAGCCGCGTCGAACAGCGCCCTATCCACGACCGCCGGTGCAGGCACAAACACCCACTCCTGCTGATCGACCGCAATTGCTGAATGGCTGCGGCGAGGCTCCGCCGGCCGGCCGCGGGACGGTCGCGGGCGCGATTTTCTGGTACGCGGCATCATATGCGTTTTTCCATAGGCCGCTGTCCCCTGATACACAGGATTCTGGAGAATGTGCCAGACGGTTTGTCGAGACCAGATGCGCTTTCCCGTCGCCATCAGTTCACCGGCGCCCTGAAGGCGACGACAGACTTCCCCCAGGCTGCAGCGTTCCCGTCCGACCCACGTGAAAATGTCCCTGATGACGTCTGCCTGTTCTGGAATCGGCTCAAACCGGGCTTGCCCTTGGCCGTCGTGAACGGTGATGTAGCGATACCCGTACGGTGCGTGGGACATGACGTTGAGCGACCCGCGCTGAGCGGCATGCTTCTTGCCCCGCCGGCTACGCTCCATGATCTTGGCTCGCTCGTACTCCGAGACGATGCCTTGTACCTGAAGCAGCAGGTCGTCCTCCGGGCTTTGCCCCAGCGATCGGTTTAAGAAGACTATTTCGACACCAACGCGGCGCCACTCATCGATCAGCAGAACCTGATAGGCGTAGTTGCGCGCCAGTCGGTCGGGTGAGTGGACATATATGCGATCGACGCCGCCGACGGCGGCCAGATCGCGCAGACGATCCATTGCAGGGCGAACGAATGTAGCACCGCTGTATCCGTCGTCGACAAATTGTCGCTCCAGCGGCACCGGTGAACCGTCGGCCTGCGCGCGCTCGGAAAGAGCGGCAAGCTGACTTTCGATAGTGTGCGCGGTCGCCTGCTGTTCGCTGGAAACACGCGCGTAGAACGCGGCTCGAATCGAGTTCATATTGCCTCCTGGCCGGAGGCTGGGTGATCTCGCTGCCGTGTTCAAGGCCAATATCTTGCGGTCTCAATCAATTCGAAAAGGAGAATAAACCCAATGTCAGAAACAAGCACGCTTATCCCGTGCACCGGCAAAATAACGCGGGCGGAATTGGCGCAAGTACCAACGCCGCCGGCAACTACAACCCATGTCCCGATCCCTCACCTTGCAGTCGTGGAGGGTCTGGTCGAGACCCTGAGCC
>DATLVQ010000473.1:0-8804 GCA_035577325.1 Bryobacteraceae bacterium
AAGCCGGACAGCGTGGCCATCAGGCGCTCTTGCAGCAGCGACTCGTTAATCTGCGTTTTGAAGACCTTAAAATCGAGATCGATGTCCGGGTTGCGGTCCAGGATCACGCGCTTCACCGACGCGATGAGACCCGCCAGCGGCGTGTTCGCGCGCACCAGAATCTGCGCGTCTGAGCCCGGGTCGGCGTCCTGCGCCGCGGGGAAGAAAGCGATGGACGCCGCATCCTCCTTCAGATGGAGGTACTTGGTGTCTTTCACAAGGCCTACTACCTGATAAACCGGGTCGGGCTCGCCAGGTCCCATTTCCAGGCGAAATGTCTTGCCCAGAGGACTCCCGCCACCAAGCAGCTTGCTCGCAAACGTCTCGTTGACGATCGCGGTCTTGGGCGCGTTGAGAGAATCGTGATCGTCAAAATCCCGGCCGGCGAGCAGCGGAGTTCCCAGCGTCTTGAAGTATCCGGGGGTGATGCGCGCCAGCCAGGAGAGGCCTTTCATCTTCAAGTCTACCAATATGTTCTGGTTCCAGCCGCCGCCGCTGATCGGAATGACGCCCGCGCCGGCCGCGCCCTCAACACCCGGAATGCCCTTGATCCGCTCGATCACTTCCCTCCTGAACGCCAGCCGCCGCTCTTTGGGCATGTTGAGCCGGGTGAAATCGAATTGCGTGATCACGATGCCGTCCTGCCGGAAGCCGGCGTCCAGCGACACGAGGTTCCGCAGGCTGCGAACAAAAAGTAGCGCGCCCACCAGCAGCACGAGCGATAGCGCCACTTGCGAAACCACCAGCACGCGCCTCAGGCCGAACCGCTCGCGGCTGGCCGTCATCGCGCGGCCGCCGGCTTTGAGCACTGCGCCGGGCGCCGTGCGCGTGGCGCGCAGGGCCGGCGCCAATCCGAACAGGACTGTCGTCAGGACCGCGAGGCCCGCCGTGAAACCGAGCACACGCCAATCCGGCTGCAGGTCGACAAACAGCGGACTCCCCTCGGTGCTGAGAAACGAAACTAGCGACTGGCTCAGCGCCCCCGCCAGCAGAGCTCCCACCACCGCGCCCAACGCCGCCAGCAGAAGGCTCTCCGCCAGCAACTGGCGGATCAGCCGCGCGCGCGATGCTCCAATGGCCAGGCGAACCGCAATCTCGCGCTCCCGCACGCTGGCGCGGGCCAGCATCAGGTTGGCCAGGTTCGCGCAGGCGATCAGCAGCACCAGGCCCGCGATCGAAAGCAGCAGCCACAGCGGCTTCTCGTAGTCTTCGCGCAATGACGAAAGCCCGGTGCCGCCGGGAAACGCCCCAAGCTTGTAATCCAAATAGTGCTTTACGCCATCGGGATTATAAATGGGCGGAACCGTGGCCTCAAAAACGCCGCGCGAAATCGTGCGTAATTGCGCCGAGGCCCGCGCCACCGTCCAGCCCGGCTTCAGCCTGCCGGTGATGGCGAGCCACCAGTCGTGCCGCTGTTCGAGCCGCGTGGATTCGCCTTTGAGGACCGGCTCGGCGCAAATAGGCACGGCGACGTCATAGCTGCGCCCCACTTCCATGCCGAAAAAGCCTGCCGGCGTCACGCCAATCACCTCGAACGGATGTCCGTCGAGCGAAATCTTGCTGCCAAGCGCCGTCGCTTGCCCGCCGAACTCGCGCTGCCAGAACGCATAGCTGATCACTACCCCCGGCGATCCGCAGCCGCGTCGATCGTCGGCGGCCGTGAAGACGCGGCCCAGCGCTGGCGGCACGCCCAGCACGTTGAAAGCGTCGCCACTTACCCAGAGGCCTTGCGCGTGGCGCGCCTGCCCGCCGCGGGCCAGGTTGAAAGTGTCGCCGCTCCACGCGAAGATTCCCGAAAACGCCTGCTGCTGTTTGCGGATTAATTCCCATTGCGGATTGGTGATCTCCGGGTGCCGGCTGCTGAAACCTCCCGAAGCCCAGTTCCGGTCCGCGATCTTCACTTCCGCCAGTTCCTGCGGGTTCCTCACCGGCAGCATTCGCAACTGCACCGCATCCAGCAATTGAAAGATGGCGGTATTCGCGCCGATGCCGAGCGCCAGCGACAGCGTGGCCACCAGCGTGAAAACAGGGTTGAGGCGGAGCAGCCGCGCGCCATAGCGCAAGTCCTGCCAGATCGTTCCCGCGAACCCAAGGCTGCTCATGCGACAGTTTCCTCCCGGATTGAACCGAATGTCACCCGGTCTTATGATACTTCCCCGTTATGACGTCGCAACCGCCCTGCGGTTAGTCCGTCACTCGTCCCGCAGCGCCGTCATCGGGTCCAATCGCGACGCCCTGCGCGCGGGTATGTAGCTGGCCAGCGCGCCCACAGCGGCCAGAACCGCGATCGCCGCGGCCAGCGTGCCCGCATCGTAAGCCTTCAGCCCATAAAGCAGCGCACTCGCCGCTCGCCCGGCCGCCATCGCCAAAATCGCTCCCGCAGCCAGCCCGATGCCGAGCAGCATGCCCGCTTCCGAGAGAATCATTCGCACCACTTCCCCGCGCCCCGCCCCCAAAGCCATGCGCATGCCGATCTCGTTCGTCCGCCGCCCAACCATATAAGAGATCACGCCGTAGAGACCGATCGTCGCCAGCAGTGTCGCCAAAAATCCGAAGAAGCCGGAAAGCGTCGCCAGCAGCCGCTCCCGCAACAGCCCTTCGTGTATCCGTGTTTTGAAAAGGCTGAAGTAGAACGGGGTCTCCGGATTCACTTCGACAATCGCGCGTTTCACCGCGTTTACCAGAGTGGCGGGTGGCGCCTGCGACCGGATCATGATCTGCTGGCCCGGCTCGGGGCTGGCTTGTTGCGTCATGGGCAGGAACACCGTGGGCGTAAAATCCTCGCGCAGGTCCCGGTACTTAGCGTTCTTCACCACCCCGGCAATCTCAAAATCAATTTCCGGTTCGGACGGCGTAGCTTCCCGGCGGAATTTCTTCGAGATGACCTCCGGCCCAATTCCCAGCCGTTGGACGAACGCTTCATTCACAATCGCCACTCGAGGAGATTTGCGCGTATCGTGCGCATCAAAATCCCTTCCCGCCACCAGTGGCATGTTCAGCGTCTTGAGATAGCCGGGGCTGATCCAGTTGAAGAAGGGATTAATTTTCTCCCGCCCGCCCTCCATCCAGACGTGATCGTCGGCCGTGCTGCCGCTGAGCGGAACGAATTTGACGTCCGCCGCCGAATCCACCCCCGCTATCGCGCGGATATGGTCCACCATCTCCTGCTTGAATCCATCCCAGCGCGCCACCGGAATCCCCAGCGTCGAAAGATCCAGGTCCGCGATCAGAATGCCGTCCTGCTGAAATCCCGCATCCACGGTCATCAAATTCCGCAAGCTGCGCGAAAACAGCAGCGCGCCCACCAGCAGCACCAGTGAAAACGCGACCTGCGTCACCACCAGCAGGCGCCGCAGCCCGAATCGTTCGCGGCTGGCCGTCATCCCGCGGCCGGCAGCTTTCATGGCAGCGGCAGGAGCGGCGCGCGTCGCTCGCAACGCCGGCGTCAATCCGAACAGCACGCAAGTCAGCACCGCCATCCCCGCGATGAATCCGCGCACCCGCCAATCCATGCCGAGATCCAGATACCACCGGCTGCCTTCCGTACTGATCAGCGCCACCAGCGCCTGGCTTAGCGTCTGCGCAAGAAGTGCCCCGGCCGCAGCGCCCACTGCCGCCATCAGCAGACTCTCCGCCAGCAACTGACGGATCAACCGCCCGCGCGAAGCCCCTAGCGCCAGCCGCACCGCGATCTCCCGTTCCCGCGCGCTCGCCCGCGCCAGCATCAGGTTCGCTAGATTCGCGCAAGCGATCAGCAGCACCAGCGCCGCAATGGCCAGCAGCATCTGCAAGGCATCGGAATAATAATTGCGCAGCACCGAAACGCCCGTCCCCGCGGGCGATGCCGTCAGCTTGTACGAAAGATATTCGCTGACGCTCACGCGCGGATAGTTCGGCGGCAACGTGGCTTGGAAAATTCCCGGCGAGATCGCGCTCAATTGCGCGCTGGCCCGCCCCAGCGTCCAACCCGGCTTCAGACGCCCCATCACCGTGAGCCACCAGATCGTGCCGTCGTCGAGAAAGCTGTACCCTCCGCCAAGCGCCGGCTGCGAACACATGGGGACGGCGACGTCAAACGACCGCCCAATCTCCAGTCCCGTAAAATCCGCCTGCGTTACGCCGATCACTTCCACCGGATGGCTGTCCATCGTAATCTTTCTGCCCAGCACCGAAGCGAATTCGGATGCCGCGCCGCCGAATTCCCGCTGCCAGAACGCATAGCTGATTACAGCCCCTGGCAGCCCGCATCCGCGGCGATCGTCCTCCGCCGAAAATACCCGGCCCAGCACCGGCCGCACGCCCAGCACGTGGAAGAACTCTCCGCTGACTAAGAGTCCGTGCGCCACGCGTGCCTCCCCGCGCTGCGCCAGGTTGAAATCATAATCGGACCACGCAAAAACTCCCGAAAACGCTTGCTGCTGATCGCGAATACGCTCCCAAATCGAATAGGTAGCCGCGGCATAGGCGCTGTTGGTGCTGCCGCGCAGTTCTCTGACATTCGAGATGCGCACTTCCGCCAGCTCCTGCGGATTCTTCACCGGCAGCGCGCGCAGCCGCACCGCGTCGATCAATTGGAAAATCGCCGTGTTCGCCCCGATGCCCAGTGCCAGCGACGCGATCGCCACCAGCGCGAAGCCCGGATTCAGCCGCAGCAGCCGCGCGCCAAACCGCAAATCCTGCCACAGCGTCTCCAAAAAACCGATGCTGTTCATGCGATAAATCTCCTCCCGGATCTGGATGCTGTTCCCCAGCTTCCGCCGGGCTGCATAGCGCGCCTCTTCCGGCGTCATGCCGCGCGCGATGTTCTCATCGGTTTCAATTTGGAGATGCGCCTCGATCTCGCTCGCCCGCTCCCGGTCCCACCGCTCGCGGCGAAAAAAGCGCAGCCAGCTCATCGCTCACTCATCCCGCAGCGCTACCATCGGATCCAGTTTCGCCGCCCGCATCGCCGGTAGATAGCTCGCCACTAGCGTCACCCCTGCCAGCAGCGCCACCGCCATCACGAGCGTTAGCGGATCGTACGGCCGCAGCCCGAAAAGCATCGACCGCGCGGCCGTCCCGGCAGCCAGCGCCAGCGCCGTCCCCGCCGCCAGACCGATCGCCAGAAGCGTCGCCGCCTCGCGCAGCACCAACCGCGTCACGCCTGTTCTACTCGCCCCCAGCGCTATGCGAATTCCGATTTCGTTCCGCCGCCGCGCCACGATGTACGACATCACGCCATATAGTCCGACGGTGGCCAGCACCGCCGCCAGAAAGCCGAAGAAGCCCGCCAGCATCGCCATCAACCGCTCGGGCAGAAGCCCTTCCCGCACCATGTTTCTGAAAACGTGGAAATCGACGCTGATATCCGGGCTGGCTTCCCCCACCGCGCGCTTCACCGCCGAAGTCACTGCCGTCAACGGCGCGCTCGAGCGAATCAAAATCGTCCCCAGCGCGTAGCCCGAAGGATGCTGCGCCGCCGGGACAAACGCGATCGGTTTGAATTCATCCTTTAGATGGTCATATTTCGTATTCTTCACCACGCCGACAACCTGGTACAGCGTCTCGGGATAATGCGGTTCAGTTACTGTGCGAAAGGCTTTGCCGATGGGGTCCGTCCCTTGCAGCAACTGGCGCGCAAAAGTCTCATTCACGATCGCGACCTTCGATGACGTCGCGGTATCGCGGTCGTTGAAGTACCGGCCCGCCAGCAGCGGTATTTCCATAGTCCGGAAGTAGTCGGGGGCGATCCAGCTGAATTTGGATGCGCCTTCCCCTTGCCCGGGGCCGCCGGTGCGTATGCCCAGAGTCCAGCTGTCTCCCCGGAGAGGAACAACGGTTGCGCTGGCTACCCCTTCTACTCCAGGTGCGGTCCGGATCCGCTCGAGCAGGTCTTTCTTGAATGCGGCGTCGCGGTCTACTGGAACATGCAGCCGCGACAGATCCACATCGGCCATGAGAATGCCGTCCTGCCGGAAACCCGCGTCGATCGTCAGCAGATTGCGCAAACTGCGGACAAACAACAGTGCGCTCACCAGCAGCACCAGCGACAAGGCAATCTGCGAAACCGTCAGCATCCGTCGCAATCCGAAGCGTTCCCGGCTCGCCGTCATCCCGCGTCCCCCGGACTTCATCGCCGCGCCTGGATTGGCGCGCGTGGCACGCAGCGCAGGCGCCAGGCCGAACAGGACGCAAGTCAGAATCGCAACCCCGGCCGTGAAGCCCATCACGCGCCAGTCAAGACCCAGATTGACGAGTAACGGATCCTCTTGCGTGCTCAGAAAAGCCACCAGAAACCTGCTCAATGCGCGTGCCAGCCAGAGTCCCGCAGCGGCGCCACAGCCGGCCAGCAACAGGCTTTCCACCAGCAACTGCCGGATGAGCCGGACGCGCGCCGCGCCCAGTGCCAGCCGCACCGCGATCTCCCGTTCTCGCGCGCTTGCCTGCGCCAGCATCAGGTTGGCAAGATTCGCGCAGGCGATCAGCAGCACCAGTCCTGCAATCCCAAGCAGCAACGAGAGGGAATCGCCGTACCTTTGGCGTAAATTGGAAAACCCATTCGCCACCGGAAACGCCGCCAGCTTCAGCTTGAGATAGTCCGAATGGTCGCGCCCGTAACCGGTTGGGACTGTCGCCTCGAAAAGGCCTGCTGATATCGCGCGCAAATGCGCCGAAGCCCGCGCCAGCGTCCATCCTGGCTTCAACCGGCCCACTACCGCCAGCCACCAGACGTCCCGCCGCGCAAGATTGCTCTCACCTCCGGGAATCCCCAGCGCGCAAAGCGGCAGTGCCACATCGAAGCTTCGCCCTATTTCCAGGCCGAAGAAACTGGCGGGCGTCACCCCGATCACCTCGACCGGGTACCCGCCCAGCGTGATCTTCTTGCCGATTGCGCCAGCCTCCCCGCCGAGTTCCCTCTGCCAGAATGCATAGCTCACGACGGCAACCGGCGATCCGCACCCCTTGCGGTCGTCTTCAGCCCTAAACACGCGGCCCAGAACCGGCGGCACGCCCAGCACATTGAAAAAATCGCCGCTGACCCACAGGCCAGGCACGCTGCGAGCCTGCCCGCCGCGCGCGAGAGGAAAATAATCCATGCCCCACGCGAACACTCCTGTAAATGCCTGCTGGTGGTCCCGCACCTGCTCCCAGAGCGGATTCGACATCTCCGGGTGCCAGCCATTGGAGATCCCGTCGGACCAAACCCGGTCCGCGATCTTTACCTCCGCAAGTTCCTGCGGATTCTTCACCGGCAGCGTACGCAGCCGCACCGCGTCGATCAGTTGGAAAATCGCCGTATTCGCGCCGATCCCGAGGGCCAGCGATGCAATCGCCACCACCGCGAAGCCCGGATTCAGCCGCAGCAGCCGCGCGCCGAAGCTCAAATCCTGCCACAGTGTTTCGATGAAACTGATGGTGTTCATCCGGTAGATTTCCTCCCGAATCTGGGTGCTGTTGCCCAGCTTCCGGCGCGCTGCATAGCGCGCGTCGTCCCGCGTCATTCCACGCGCAATGTTCTCGGCGGTTTCGATTTCGATGTAGTCCTGAAGCTCGCGCGATCGTTCCCGGTCCCAGTAGCGGCGTCGAAAAAAGCGGCTCCATCCCATGGCTTTATCTAACTTGGCCTCACTCGGTTGCCGGCCGCAGCACACGGTTGATTGCGTGGACTAGTTGCGCCCACCGGCCCGTCTGCTACGCCAGTTGTTTGCGTCCCGCGGGCGTCAGGCGATAATAACGGGCCTTGCGGTTGTTTTCCGACGTTCCCCAGAAGGACGAAATCCAGCGGCGATCCTCCAGGCGGTGCAGCGCCGGATAAAGCGACCCGTGCTCCACCTGCAGCACTTCATCCGAGCGATGCTCGATGGCGTACGCGATCGTGTGCCCGTGCGCCGGCCCAAGCACCAGCGTCTGCAAAATCAGCATGTCGAGCGTTCCCTGTATCAGTTCGCCCTGTAGCGGCGGTGCTCCTCGTTTTGCCATAAGCGTCGCCGGCCATTATAACTCCAGAAGATCGTCTACTGAAGTGTAAAATCACGCCCGGCCCTTACAAGGGCTTAAGACGTGAATATATGGCTTTCGTTGGCAAAGGTTATCAGAAGACGTTCTATGGGGAGCCTGTATACTGGATCGATCGTCGATCTATGCCCCGCTCATTCAGCGAAGCGCTGGCCGGCATCGTTCTACCCGATGCCGATGGCCGCCAGGTCCGGCTCGGCTCTTTATGGGAGTCTCAGCCCGCCGTGACGGTTTTCCTGCGCCACTACGGTTGAATTTTCTGCCGCGAGCACATCGCGCAGTTGCGTGAGCATGAGCAGGCGTTCAAAAACAAGGGAGCAAACCTCGCCGCGATAGGCTTGGGCGATGCAGGCTACGCCCGCCTGTTCCGCGAGGAGACTGGCATCACCTTCCCGCTCCTGATCGACGAACAGCGCGTGGCGTATCGCGCCATTGGCCTGAAGACAGCCAACCTGCTGCACCTGCTGCGCGCCGATAATGCCAGGGCTCGCAAACGCGCCCAGGCAGCCGGACACAAGCAAGTCCGGCTCGGCCAGAACCCCTTCCAACTCGGCGGCAGTTTCGTCTTCGGCCCCGGCAATGTCGACCGCTTCGCCCACGTCAGCCAGACCTTCGGCGATAACGCCCAACCCGATGACCTGCTCGCCGCCATTCCTGCCGACTTGAAAGGCACAGCTTAATTGAGTTCTGGAACGGGAAGCGTGGATCGTGCGGCTTGGCTGTTTAAGACGTGATTCCCTGCTTCTAAAAAAGAAAAAGCCGCCCGGGAG
>DATLVQ010000474.1:0-6146 GCA_035577325.1 Bryobacteraceae bacterium
ATCTCGCACGCCCGGCAAGCCAGGGTTGGGAGCGCCGAGGCGCCCGTCTGGTGTTTCGCGAGCGCTTCCGGCAGTGCCTTTCGCGCGAGTTCCCTGCCTGGAAAATCGATGAACTTTCGACCGAAGCGGATCTCGAGCATACCCTTTCGCCGGCCTACCCACGCGCCCTGCTCAAACACGGAACATCGGGCCTGGCGGCGATCGCGGCGGCGCCGGACTCGCTCCATTCCGACGGCGTGTTGAGTTTCGGCTTGATCTGGCTGGATTATCTGCGACAGCGCGAACGGCGCATCACAATCGAAGGCCTAGCAATTTTTCTGCCCGCCGATGAAGCGAAAAACACTGCTCTGCGCGTAAGTTTCCTTGACCACCGGCAGGCGCGGTTCGAGGTCTTCGCCTGTTCTGACGCAGACCACGCCGCGCGCGTCGATATTCGTGATGCCGGCAATCTGGATTCGAAGCTCGAAGCCTGCCGCCGCCCAGCGGGCATCCAGCGCGAGGCCCTTTCCCGGCTGCTCGCGATCCCCGGAGTGGAGCACGTGGAAACCAGCGATGGCGAGATCAGCGTGCGGGTCCGGGGAATGGAGTTCGCGCACACGGCGGGCGGTAAGATACTGTTCGGCTTGGGAGAGCGCGCTACCATTCGCGGGGGCTGTCTCTCGGAGTGCGAACAACTCGCGCGCCACCTGGCCTCCATGCGCCACGCCGCCGCGAAGGGCGGCGATCTCTATTTGCGCCATCCGGAGGCGTGGTTGGAATCGCAAGTTCGCGGCGGAATCGAAGCCATCGATTCTTCGCTGCTTCCCGTCCCGATTTACGGGCAGGTACCGGCGTTCGCCGCCGGCGACCGCGGCATCATCGATTTGCTGGCCGTCGATCGCGCCGGCCGGCTTGCAGTCATCGAGTTAAAAGCGTCCGCCGATCTTCACCTGCCGCTACAGGCGCTCGACTATTGGATGCGCGTCAATCTGCATCTGGCGCGCAACGCTTTCGGGGAATGCGGCTACTTTCCCGGCATCGCGCTGCGAAAAGACCCCCCGCGCCTGGTACTGGTAGCGCCCGCGCTCGAGTTTCACCCGAGCACCGAAAGTATTCTGACCTATTTTTCGCCGACGATCGAAGTCGAACGCATCGGCCTCGGTGGTCACTGGCGGCGGGGACTGGACGTAATGTTCCGGCTGCTCGGCGCCGGCAGGCCCGTTTAATGAAATTTCATCGGGCGTTATGGAAATCGAAGCCAGTCCCGTGCATTCGCGGATATTCACGGCGTAGAATGACGGTGTATGTCCTTGCAAGTGTTTAAGGAAATCCGGGCGGCGGTTGCGAACCTCGATCCCGCCGAAGTCCAAGCGGCGGCAGAACGTCCCTTACGCATCGGCCTATTGGCCGCGACGGAACGCGCTTACGCGGCCATGGAAGAATTTCTTCTGCCGGCGGCGAGAGTCTCCGAGCGCAAACGCGCGGATGTCGCCGCCATGATCGAGAGCGCGGCTGACCCCGAACGCCGAAGCGATTTCGACGTGGTTCTCTGCGAGCCGGGCCTGGCCTGCCCGAAGAACGGATTTACTTTTCGTGCCGATAACCCGAAGCAAACCGTTCACGAAATTCTCGGGACATATGATGAGCTGGGTCTCGCTCTGGCGCGGAACTTCCCGCCGTTTCGCCAGCCGGTGGTGGATCGCGTCATTCATAACGTGTCGAAGGAGAATGCCCTTTTCTCCGTGGTAACCGCGCTTCCGGACATGGTTCCCAGTCTTCTCGAGCTGCCTTGGTCGATAGGGGAATTCGCCAGCGATACCGCATTCCTCACCATCAACCAGATCCGCATGGCGTTCCTGATCGCCGCAGCCAGCGACAAGCCAATCGGCTACTCCGTGCAAAAGGCGGAGATTGCAACCATCGTGACAGGGGCGTTTGGATGGCGGGCGCTGGCGCGCGAGTTGGTTGCGAAGATTCCATTCGGCGGCGGTCTCATCCCCAAGGGCGCCATCGCATTTGCCGGGACTTATGTCGTGGGTCTCGGCCTGGATCGCTTTCACCGGCTGGGCTACGGACTGTCGAGCGCCGAGCGGCGGGAGTCGTATCAGGCAGCGTTCGAGCGCGGAAAAGGGATCGTTCAATTGGTGCTGCGCGGGATCAAAAGCGGCAATGCGGCCTGAACCGCACAAAAAATAATCGCCTTCCGGCGAAACGCAATCCGTGTTGCAATAATCTTAACAGATGGCAGCGGGTTAGACCTGCTCACACGCAAGGAGAATCTATGAGTTACCGGCATTTGGCCGCTTGTGCAGCTTTGACGTTCAGCATGCTCGCAACCGGATTTGCGGATACCCTCACCCTCAAGGATGGGCGCACAGTTAACGGAACTTATCTCGGCGGCAACTCGCGCCAGGTCCGTATGGAAGTGGGCGACAGCATCCAGACATTCGACATCGCCAAAGTAGCGGGGATTCAGTTCGGCTCCGACACGGCCGCGCCTCCGGCGCGCCCGGCGGATCGGGACGAGCGCCCGGCCGATCCGGCCCCCCAACAACGGGAACGCGAACGGGGCAACGTATTCCGTCCGGATACCTCAGCTTCGGGTGAGACTACCGCCTCGCGTTCCGGCATCGAGCTGCCGGCAGGCACTGTCCTGACCGTGCGCATGATCGATCCGGTGGATTCCGAGGTCAGCCGCGTCGGCGAGACTTTTCGCGCCAGTATCGATGAACCCGTAGTCGTAGGCAGCGACCAGGTGATTCCGCGCGGCGCGGACGTTGTCGTCAAACTCGTGGATGACAAGCAATCCGGCAAGATCAGCGGCAAGACGGAATTGACGCTCGATTTGGTTTCCGTTTTTGTGAATGGAAAGATCGTGGATATAAACAGTGAGTCGGTAACACGCGAAAGTGGGTCGCGGACAGGCCGGAGCGAAAAGGTAATTGGCGGAACGGCAGCGTTGGGCGCGATCATCGGCGCGCTCGCGGGCGGCGGAAAGGGAGCGGCCATCGGCGCCGCGAGCGGGGCAGGCGTAGGTACCGCAGCGCAGGTCGCCACCAAGGGCCAGCGCGTGCACATTCCATCGGAGACGCGCCTGACGTTTAAGCTCGAATACCCGGTTCGCATATGAGGGGGTGCCTCCTTTTGGGGCTCCTCGCATCTACCATCGCCTTTTCGGCGGATCAACCGCTGGTTGAGGGCCTCACCGAGAGCAAAGTGCGCGTCCTCATTTACGAAGATCTGCAGTGTCCCGATTGCGCGACATTCCGGCGCATGCTGGACGAGAAGCTTCTGCCGCGGTACGGCGAACGCGTGGCTTTCGTCCACCGTGATTTCCCTCTGGCGAAGCATGCCTGGGCGCGGAAGGCCGCCATCGCCGCCCGCTACTTCTCGGGCGTGAAGCCGGAACTGGGCCTCGCCTACCGGCGGCACATTATGGCCAGCATCCAGGAGACCCGCGCCGATAATTTCAACGACAAGCTCTCCGCGTTCGCGCGTGATAACGGGATCGATCCCGCGCAGGCGATAGCCGCGCTCGACGATCGGCAACTGGCCATGCTGGTGGAACGCGATTTTCAGGACGGCGTCGCCCGAGGCGTAGCCAAGACCCCGACGGTCTTCGTCAGCGGCAGACCTTTCATAGAGCATTTCTCCTTTGAAGACATCTCGCAGTCAATCGACGAAGCGCTGGCCGGCCGCTGATGGCACGTCCCACGGCTATCGTCACCGGCGGAAGCCGCGGCATTGGACGAGCGATTGCACTCGATCTCGCACAAACCCACGATGTCATTGCAACCTATCGGAACCGCCGTGATGCCGCTGAGCGTCTCAAGTCCGAATCCGGCGTCGACATCTTCGCTTGCGATATTTCATCGCGCGAGGACAGGGCCGCATTGATGGCGTTCGCGCACAGCAGATTTTCCCATCTCGACCTGTTGGTAAACAACGCTGGCATGGCGCCGAAGGAACGTCGCGACGTGATCGAGGCGACTGAGGAGAGTTTCGATGAGGTGGTTGCCACAAACCTGAAAGGCCCGCATTTCCTGACCCGGGAAGCCGCGCGCTGGATGGCCGGCTCGCGCGCGGAATCGGATGCGAGCGCCAGGCGCATCGTCTTTATTACCTCGATATCCGCGTACGCCGTCTCAGTGAATCGCGCGGAATATTGCATCTCTAAAGCCGGGTTGAGCATGTCGGCGGCGGTCTGGGCCCAGCGCCTGGCGGCGGAAGGCATCTGCGTTTTCGAGATCCGTCCCGGTGTAATCCGGACCGATATGATCGCGGCAGTTGAAAAAAATTATGAGGAGCGGATCGCCGCCGGCCTAATTCCGCAACGGCGCATGGGAGAACCCGCGGACGTCGCACGCGCCGTGCGCGCGATCGCAGATGGGTTGCTCGATTACTCCAGCGGACAGATCATCGACGTCGACGGCGGCTTTCATCTGCGCGGCGTTTAGAGGTTCGAGATTAGTTGGCGTTCTCGAGGGCCGCTCGTTCCGCTTCCGCAATGCGGCACTCGAGATAGTGCTGCAGCAGTTCGCGTTTCAAGGCCGTCACCGAGGCAGCGAGCGCCTTGGCAGGGGCGACCGTCTCATTCGTCTCGCCATGCCGCGCCACAAGGGATTCGACGGTGCGTTCGATCTGTTCCTGCAGCGACGAGATCTCAGCGATACGGCGCATGAGTTGGTCATTCGGGTCGCTATGGGAGACGTCACTCACGGCTTAATGCAGGGCATTCCAGAGGCCATGCGTAAGTCCTTTTGATTCGGTGGCTCGACAAGCAAAGCTATCTTTTCAGATAGCCGCGCCTATCCCGATGGATAGCGGACTGATGCTGCTGGCGGTTGCTATTGGTTGCGGTGACAGTCTACACTGAATTTGTTCGGGGCGTGGCTCAGCCTGGCTAGAGCGCCTGGTTCGGGACCAGGAGGTCGGTGGTTCGAATCCACTCGCCCCGACCAAATCCTTCAAAGACTTACAGGCAATAGCGGAGTTCGAAGACGACGCAGATTGTGACGTAACCCTTCAAAATTCCCCTCAGTTGAGCTTTTCGGCTGCTGGTTGTGCCTCGACAGACGCAGCCTCCATCAGCCCGCTTTCTAGCCTGCCCAGAGCAGCGCGCTTTGCCGCCATACGAACGTGTGAGCAATGCTCCATCATGGCCCTATCGAGATGGCCGGCGACGGCCATGATCGCTCAACCGCTCCCTTATCGTCAATCTTCCAACGCTTGCCGTCCCAGACGAGCCATTTCTTCCGAGCGTGGCAATATCGTAGTTGTGTGCCGTATCTTGTGACGAGTCTTTCGGCGTTTCCAAGCTCTGTCAATTTGTACCTCTCCCGCAGCGCCGCCGGATCAATGGGTGGATTTGGCATTTGAGGCCTTCGGGAATTCCGATAGTGATGATGGCTTCAGGTTCTCTTCCTTGCGGACATGAACGACTTCTCCGCCTTCGTATTTAAGCGTCACCGCACCCCAGAATTGCTGGTTTGATAGGCTGCGGAGATAGGCGAGCACGGATTCACTCATTGCGCAGTCGCCTTCCTGCCAGCGCCTGCAGTTCCCCGCGCTGTACAATTGCTCCAGCAAGGCTTCTAGACGCGACCTTTCGTACTCCTGAGTCCATCATCCGGGAATCTTCGGCGCGGCGTTAAAGAAAGAGGGAAACTGAATTCCGGGAGAGCAACGATGACGATAGGCCGAAGAACCTTCTTGCTGGCGGCAGCCAGTCCATTAGCCGCGCAAAACGGGAAACCTGCCGCTAAGGTTTGGACTTTTGAAAACGACAGGATCGACGTCCGCCTGGTGCAGGTCGATGGGGATCGCTATTTTCCCCAAGTGCGCGCGAAGCCCAGTCTAGGCGACGCCGACTTCATATTTCTTGCTATCGGATATAAAGATCCTGCTTCCAGCGGGCGCATCTTCGTTCATACCCCAGCGCCTGGGTTCCCTTCAATGTATGTGGAGCAAAGTCCCGATACCGGCGCGCTTCCTGCATACGAATTTCGTTTGCCGAACGATCCCGTTATCGTGCGGGTAAGGACATTCAGGTTCTCGGACGAATTCGATCTCACGAGATGATGAGAGCAAGGTCTGAAGGGGTGGGAGTATCACCCGAGGGCTGGCGATTCGTTGTAGGACCTCAGCCTGCCGAGGATTGCTCGGGA
>DATLVQ010000475.1:0-2303 GCA_035577325.1 Bryobacteraceae bacterium
TTCCATCTCGAATAAAATCTTTCCCGGCTTCACCACTGCGACCCAATGATCGGGCGCTCCCTTGCCCTTGCCCATACGGGTTTCAGCCGGCTTCTTCGTGACCGGTTTATCGGGGAAGACGCGGATCCAGATTTTTCCGCCCCGCTTTACGAAACGCGTCATAGCCACGCGGCTGGCTTCAATCTGCCGGTCGGTGATCCAGCCGGGCTCGAGCACCTTCAGTCCGAAGTCGCCGAACGCCAACGTCGATCCGCGCCAGGCTTTGCCGGTCATGCGGCCGCGCTGCTGCTTGCGGTATTTGACTTTCTTCGGCATCAACATGGCTGGCTAACTTTTCTCCTGTTCCGGTTTGGTCTCGGTTGGTGCGGGTTCACTGGCAGCCGGTTCGGCGGCGGGTGCTTCGGTACGGGCTTCCTGTTTCCATGACGGTTGCGGCGCCATGAGCGGCGGCATCAGCGGACCACCGGAACGCGCGGGACGCGGTAAATCGGAGGGTGCCGACTGCGTCGCCGGACCACCCGGTTCGGCTGCCACCGGTTGGGCCTGCGGCTCGCGGCGGCGGTCGCGGTCACGATCGCGATCCCGGTCGCGCCTTGGTTCCATGCGGCGTGGTTCCGGTTCCGACGACAGGCCCGAGCGGCGCGATTTTGTATCCAGAATCTCGCCCTTATAAAGCCATGCTTTCACGCCGATTACGCCATAGGTCGTCCGCGCTTCGGAAAATCCGTAATCGATATCGGCGCGCAGCGTGTGCAGCGGAAGCTGACCTTGCAGATACCATTCGCTGCGGGCGATTTCGGCGCCGTTCAGCCGGCCCGATACGCGGACTTTAATTCCCTTGCAGCCGAAACGCAGCGCCGAATCGACAGCCTTACGCATGGCGCGCCGGAAGGCCACCCGCTTTTCAAGCTGCAGCGCGATCGATTCCGATACCAGTTGCGCGTCCAGTTCCGGCTTGTGAACTTCCTGAATGTCGATAAAAACCTCGCGCTTGGTGCGCTTGGCCAGATCCTGCTTCAGCTTCTCGATCTCAGCGCCCTTGCGCCCGATGATGATGCCTGGCCGCGAGGTGCGGATCGTAATGCGCAGCTTGTTGCCGGGCCGGTCGACCTCGATCGAGCTGACGCCGGCGGAACGCAGCCGGTCGCGCAGATCTTCCTTGAGCTCGAGATCCTCCTGCAGCAGTTTCGTATAACCCTGCTTGGCGAACCAGCGCGACCGCCAGGGCTTATTGAATCCCAGCCGGAAGCCGTATGGATGAACTTTTTGACCCATGCTCTACGACTCTTTCTCCGCCACTTTGACGACGATGTGCGCCATGCGCCGTTGGTAGCGATAAGCGCGTCCCATCGGCGCGGGGCGAATGCGCTTCATGCGCGGTCCCTCATGCACGTATGCTTCGGAAACATACAAGCGGTCGACGTCGACATCGTCCGATCGGTTTTGCGCGTTGGCGATGGCGGACTTCAGCACCTTCTCAACGGTCGGCGCGATGCGCTTGTTGGTCGTGCGCAGCGTGGTGATTGCCTGCCCGGCCTGCTGCCCGCGAATCAAATCGACAACCAGCCGCGCCTTCTGCGGTGAGACGCGTATGTATCTCGCTTCTGCCTTGGCTTCCATTTTCAAGCTTCCTTAGGCCGGTTTCGCCGACTTCTCGGTCGTGGCGGGCGCGGCCGCGGCCTTCACCGAGTGCCCTTTGAACTGACGGGTGGGGGAAAATTCGCCGAGCTTATGCCCCACCATGTTCTCGGTGACATAGACCGGAATAAATTTCCTGCCGTTGTGGACGCCGATCGTGTGGCCCACGAATTCGGGCAGAATCGTCGAGCGCCGCGACCAGGTCCGGATCACCTTCTTCTCGTTGGTGGTGTTCAATACGTCGATCTTCTTTTCCAGGTGGCCGTCTGTAAACGGCCCTTTTTTTACTGAACGGCCCATAAACCTTCCTGTCGATTCGCCGCGCCCATGTGTCGCCCCCCCGCGTCAATGATTGCCAACCGGCTCATCTCTTTTTCACTTTCCGGCTGACAATCCATTTATCCGTGCGCTTGTTGTTGCGCGTTTTGAACCCGCGCGTCGGCTGGCCCCACGGCGTAACCGGGTGGCGTCCACCTGAAGTCTTGCCCTCGCCGCCGCCATGCGGATGGTCGACCGGGTTCATGGACACGCCGCGGTTGTGCGGCATTTTGCCCATCCACCGTTTGCGGCCGGCTTTGCCCAGCGACACATTTTCGTGCTCCACGTTGCCCACTTGGCCAATGGTGGCCATGCAATCGTCTTGCACGCGCCGCACTTCGCCCGAC
>DATLVQ010000476.1:0-2941 GCA_035577325.1 Bryobacteraceae bacterium
CGCGCTGATCTTCGCTGCACAACGATGTTATCCCCGCAGGGCAGGACCGGACGGTCAACTCATTTGCAAACGTCCAGCCCCTCGGACACGAGCAACGTCAACCGAACGCGCGGATTTTCGCAAAGTATCTAGAAGCATCGACTTGCGTGCTTGCTGTGATAACGGGATTATCCCGGCAGGCAATTGCTATAGACTTCTATTTGGACGGACATCATGAAGATAGTGCGAGCAGAGAATCCCGCTCAGTCGCAGCCGCTGCCGCTTTCGATCCGCTGCCCTTTCTGTTCCCACATCGGGACCTTCGATCCACTCCCTGGATTTCAGGACGTGTGGACGAGCGGCCAGCTCCTTGGACATCGAAGGTGTCCCAATCGAGTGTGCTTGGCTCATGTCTTCACTATTAGCCAAGCAGGTACCGTACTTGCCAGCTATCCTCCGGCCCTTGTCGAATTCGAGACGAAGGATATTCCGGCTCAGATTGTGGAGACGTTCAAGGAGTCGCTGCTGTGTCATGCCAATGGTTGCTACACCGCAGCAGCAATGATGATCCGAAAATCATTGGAACAGATCTGCCTTGAAAAAGGTGCTACTGGGTCAAACTTAAAAGAGCGCATATTGGATCTCAGGTCGAAGGTTATTTTGCCGTCCGCGCTGTTCGACGCCGCCGACGGCCTTCGGCTTTTAGGAAACGACGCCGCTCATATCGAGGCGCAAACTTACGACAACGTGGGCGAAGAGGAGGTTGAACTGGCCATCTCCTTGACCAAAGAGATCATGAAATCTTTGTACCAATATCAATCTTTATTGGGTAAGTTGAACGCTCTGAGGAAGTAGCCGTCACACACTGAAGTGCAGCGGACGGGCGCCGCCGTCGCGAATTCCACGATCGTTGGGAGGACGGAAATGGATGCACGACCTAGCTGAACTCCTAAAAGCGATTGCCGCCCTTACATGGCCGGCGGTTACCCTGGTCATTGCGCTCACTTTTCGTCCACAGATTCGCCAGCTTCTTGGCCGGCTCAAGCGTGGAAAGCTTCTGGGTCAGGAATTGGAGCTACATGATGAGCTCAGGGAGCTTCAGACGAGTGCTCAGCAAGCGGCCGGCGCCGTCGCAGCTTTGCCGGACCAGGCGCGGTCAATGCTTGAGCCAGTCGCGAATGAAGACATCGCTGAGCGCATCACCCTCGAGGCCGCCCGCTCACCGAGTATTGCTCTGATGCTTCTCGCCGCCGAACTGGAGAAGCAGGTTCGGCATCTTTTGGCGAGCATGGGGCTCAACAGGGAACACAGAACAGGCACGGTTCGAGAGGCACTTGAAGTGTTGGAGCGCCGCGGTGGACTTCCTCGCCACATCGGTTCGTCCGCACGGCTATTTTATGACGTCCGAAATAGGATTGTTCATGGCCGCAACGCCTCTGATGGTGATGTATTGGCGGCGATAGATTCGGGGCTGACTATTCTTCGCGCTGTTAAAGCGATCCCGCACGAGCAGAATCGCGTCTATCATCCCGGTGTGGTTGTCTATGAGGACACCGCGTTAACGAGGGCGCACGAGGGGGTCAAGGGCATAATTCTTGAAACAACATCGCCAGGAGGCACGAGCAAGACATTTCGGATATTTCCAACGACTCGTCTCCACTTTAAGAAGGGAAGAAAGGTCGCGTGGGAATGGGCAGAAGACTCTCGAGTCTTCGGCGAAGCTTGGTATCGGGACCCCGACACCAATGAGATCAAATATGCGTGGACGGCATCATCGGAGTTTGTGGGGCGTGACCTCGACGACGTGTAACGTCGCCATCCAACACGGTGTTGCAGCGGCCGGCGCTTCGCGCCGCCACTGAACACCAGTATCGTTATCCCGACAGCCGATGATCCCACTACCTGAAAGAGTGCTGCAGATGGCAGGATTGCGACGTGTCTAGATGCACAGCGCCAGTCCGCGGTCACCGCTCGGCGAGTGCGGCCGCGGACTGCCCAGCATGCGGTAGCCGATATGGACGCTACGGCGGCTACAGCAACTACGCGCCGTACTCATCCCCGTCCTACTCTTCTTCGGGGAGTAGTGGGGGCGGCCGGGCCAGCAGCGGCGGGTCGAGGCCACGCTGGTCGCCAGCCGGTTCGTCAGTGGTATACACACCTACCGAGGTGTCGGCACTCACGCCGATTCGCAACAGCGTTGAGAACCTTGCGAAGCCACCTGACCTTCGGGATGTCTTCCTATGCCATGCGTGGGACGATCGGCAAGGCGCAGCTAAGGAACTGCACGATTTGTTGGAGTCACGTGGTGTGCGGGTCTGGTTCAGCGAGAAGGACGTTGGCCTGGGCGTGCCGTTGCTTCGTGCAATCGACAGGGGCCTGGCAAACTCGAAGATCGGAATCGTACTGGTGACACCTTCTCTGCTGCGGCGTCTTCCCGCTGAGGGTATCGCTGACAAGGAACTTTCGGCACTGCTGGCGGGTGAGCGGCTCGTCCCGGTCGTGCATGGAACAACGTATGAAGCTCTCCGCGAAGTCAGCCCCCTACTGGCCTCGCGAAGCGGCCTGAGCACTGCAGAAGATTCGATCGGAGGTGTTGCGGCCAAGCTCGCTGAGTTGGTTACGCTTCAGCCCTCTCCCACAACGAAACCGTGAATGAGCGGGATAGCATGGCGTTGCAGCGGCCGGGCTGCGCCCGCCGCTGAATACCAGGGCGTTAGCCAGACGAACGCCGGAATGCCAGTGAAGTGCGGGGCAGCGGATTGGCTAGAATGGGGGTTCAATGCTTGCATCGATGTTCGTCCTCGCCGTCGCCATCGCGTTCCCCTCCGAGGGTGACGTACAGGTAGCACGAGCAGGCATGGAAACCGCGGCACAACTTTCGAAGGAAGATATCTGCCACCTGTTAGTGCTGGCAGCGCGGAAGGAACTCGTGGTGACGCCTCACCACACCAATCTCCTCGAA
>DATLVQ010000477.1:0-4352 GCA_035577325.1 Bryobacteraceae bacterium
GCCGGCGACGAACGCGGCGAACGTTCGAATGATGGGGACAAACCGTGCGTAGATGATGGTTTTGCCGCCGTGCTTCTCATAGAAACGCTGGGTGCGCTCCAGATGTTGCCGCTTGAAGAGGCGGGAATTGGGCCGGTCGAAGATGCGGGGACCGGTCATGCGTCCCAGCCAGAAGCCGGTCGAGTCGCCGATCATGGCCGCGGCCATCAGCACCAGATTGACGATCACGATATTCAGATCGCCGGCGCCCGCAACTACGCCCACGGTGAACAGGAGGGAATCGCCCGGCAGGAAAAAACCAACCAGCAGGCCGGTTTCGGAAAAAACGATGGCGAACAACAGGGCATAACCCAGCCAACCGGCCACGATCCCGGACAGAAGCTGGATCAGACGCTCGGGGTCGGTGAGCGTCCGCAGAAAATCCAGGATGGCATGAACCATGCGAGGACCGCTTAGCCGCGGTAGTTCGCCACCAGACGGTTCACTACATCCTCGTGAATTTTCACCTTGCCTTCCTTGATTAACTGCTCACGCAGGCCCGCCTCGAACAATACGTCGCGCTCGCGCGCTTTCTTGCTCTTTAACTCGTTGCGCAGGGCCACGCTTTGCGCGGCAAACGTCGACATGTCCGCCGGCACGTGCGAGATTACTTTGACAACGACTTTTCCATCGGGAACCGACACTGGCCCCACAATGGCTCCGTCCGGCTTGGAGAAGGCCTCGCTGATGTAAGTGGCCTGGCCCAGGGCTTCTACCGCGCCGCGCCGGTCGAAAGCCGGCGGCTTTTTCACTTCAAGCCCCAGCGCCTTCGCGGCCTTTTCCAGATCGCCATTCATAGCTTTCGTCTTGGCGACCAGTTCCCCGCTGCGCTTGTTGACCAGCTCGGTCACCTTCTGCTGTTCCAGCGTCTGCTTGATGCGCGCCTTCGCTTCTTCGAAAGTCGCGGGATGGGTGGGGATTACGTTGGTCACCACCGCGACCGCGTTGCGGACCGGCGTCAGGGCCACGGCCTGCGAAACTTCGCCTTTCTTCAGTCCGGCAATACTCTGCTCGAAATCCTTATTGACGCCGATTTCCGGAAGCGGGTCGCCCGGCGCGACATTCTGTACGATTACCGGCGGCGCCAGGCCCAGATCCTTCGCCACTTTCTCGGGCGGGTCCTTCTTCAAACCGGCCTCGGCGCGGTCCGTCAGATCCTGCATCATCTGGCTGACGCTCCGCTTGCGGACTTCATCGCTCATTTGCGCCGCCACTTCCTCGAAAGTCCGCAGATGCGCCTGCTGATGGTCCATCACCTGGATGATGTGATAGCCGTACTCGGTCTTGACGACGCCGCTGATCTCTTTCGGCTTGAGCGAAAACGCCGCGTCCTCGAACGGCTTGACCGTCTGACCGCGCACCAGCCATCCAAGATCTCCGCCCTTCGGCGCCGAGCCCGGATCGTCGGAATTCTTGCGCGCCAGCTCCGCAAAATCCGCGCCGCCTTTGATCTGCTTCAACAACTCCTCGGCTCTGGCTTTAACTTTGTCTGCTTCAGCGCCGGTCTTATCGGTGGTCTTCAACAGAATGTGTCGGACCTGAACGCGCTCCGGAGTGCGGAAGTTATCCTGCTCATTCAGATAAACGCGCCGCAACTCAGCCTCGCTCGGATGGATGGACTGCTCGAGCTTGGCCTGATCCACAATCAGAATAGCGAGGTTCCTTTTTTCCGGCGTGGGAAACGAGGCTGGGTTCCTGTCGAAAAATTCCTTCATTTCCGCCGGAGTGATCTGAACCTCGGATTTCAACTTTTCTGGCGAAAGCTTGACATACATCACGTTGACTTTGTCATTGCGGAGGTGGAATTCCTTTTCGATCTCGGCAGACGTCACCACGGTGCCTTCGACCGCTACCACCTTCAATCGGTTAACGAGCACCTTGCGCGCCCAGTCACTCTCGTACTCGTCGATGGTCAAGTTCTGCTGCGCGAGATAAGCCGCGTAGCTGTCGCGGCCGATGAACTTGCCTTCCGGGAACAGTTCGGGATGCGCCAGGTGGATAGCGTTGAACGTGTCATCTTCGCTGACCTTGAACCCGAGACGGCCGGCTTCATAGACCAGTATGCGTTCAGTAATCAGCTGGTCGATAATCTGGGGCACGTAAAGCGAGACCAGATTCGGCGGAATGGACTTGCCACGCAGAATCTCTTGAATGGCCAACTGAGCGTCACGCTGGGTGACGGTATCCCTGCCGATCTGCGCGATCACGGTGTCCGGACTGCGGTCACCGCTCCCATAACTGGGAATCAGATACGTGACCATGGAAAGCGCGACGAGGATCAGGAGGCCGCTGAGGAAATACTTTTTTCCTTTGTCGCTGCTGCGAAATAAGTCAAACATAATGGCTCCAACGCTTTACACCGGATTGCGAAACGAACCCAATTCGGTGCGAAAATCCAAAACAAAAGGCGAAGTTCTCTCTGGCTGAGCCTTTTACGATGGAAGTTTCAGTATATCAGCAGCACCCGCTCTGGCTCCAGCGCGGCGGCGCTAAACCGTTACAAGTCAACTCTGGCGTCCTGTGATTCGCGCCCGGGAAGCGTGCCCCCGGCTTCTCGCCTGGGCGTTCGTTCCCATGCCGCACTCGGCGTGCACGGCGCGCACCGCCGCCTCAAGCCCGTCGCGCCGCACGACGATGGCGATGGTCAACTCGCTCGATCCCTGCGCGATAGCGATAATATTGACGCGCTCACGCGAAATGGCTGTAAAGATGCGCCCGGCAAGCCCCGGCGTGCCTTGCATGCCCTCCCCTACGATGGCCAGCAGCCCAACTTCTTTGTTCACCTCGATGGGCCGCAGATATCCGTGCACCAGCTCGAGCGCCAGCGCAGCTTCGAGCGCCTCCACTGTCTTCTCCAATTCTTCGCTCCGTACCAGAAAACAGAAGCTCTGGCGGTAACTGGAACTGGAGAGGGAAAGCACCTCGACATTGGCCCGGGCGAGCGCGTCGAGCGCCCGCGCCATAACCTGGGCGCCGGGCAGCGTGGCATGGGCCGGTTCGAGCGAGATCAGCGCCACGCGCGGCATCGACGTAACGGCACGAGCTCCATTCGGGCCTGAAATGCGGGGAACAATTTTCGTTCCCGCTTTTTCGGGAGCAAAGCTATTCTTGCTCCACACCGGGATGCGGCTCTCGACCAGCGGCGCGAGCGTGCGCGGATGCAGCACCTTGGCTCCGTTGTACGCGAGTTCGGCGGCTTCCCGGTAGGTGACTTCGTCGAGCACGGCGGCATCCGGCACCAGGCGGGGATCGGCGGTCATAATGCCATCGACATCGGTCCAGATCCATAGCTCGCGGGCGCCCAGCGCGGCAGACAAGATCGACGCCGAAAAATCCGAACCGCCGCGGCCGAGCGTGGTGGGCCGGCCATCGGCGGTGGCGCCGTTGAAACCCGTCACCACCGGCAGAACGCCGCTACGCAGCAGAGGGCCCAGACGTTTGCGTGTTTTTTCAGTCGTCTGTTTCATCAGCGGCGACGCGCTGCCGAAGACCGCGTCGGTCACGATCAGCCCGGCGGCGTTCACAGATTCGGCTTTTGTGCCGCCGGCATTCAAGCAGGCCGCGATCATGAGAGCGGAGAGCCGCTCGCCAATGGCGATCGCCTCGTCGACGGAGCGAGGCGGGCGGTCGTTCAGCATCAGCATCCCGTGCGTGATACGCTCGAATTCTTTCACCACTTCGCGAATGGCGGCCAGCACCGGTTTCTGCTTCGCGGCAGGCAACAGATCCCGGCAGGCGGCGGTGTGGCGCTCCTCGAGTTTGCGCATGTTGGCGTCAAGCCCGGCGCGATCGCCCGCCTCAGCGTGCCTGGTGGTCTCAATCAGCAGGTCGGTGATACCGGACATGGCCGAAACGACAATGACTACAGGCCGTTTGCGCCGCTGGTCGGCCGAGAGTTGTGCCGCCACGCGCATGCGGTCCGCGCTGCCGACGCTTGTGCCGCCGAATTTCATCACCAGAAGATCCTTCAACGAAACTCCTTCCCATTTGTGATGCGGGCGCGCACCAGGCGCAGGATGGTCTCTTCAACCTCTTCGATCGAGAGACCGGTCGAATCCAAGTAGACGGCATCGGGGGCCTGCGTGAGCGGCGCTTCGGCGCGCGTGCGATCGCGCTCGTCGCGCTCGCGAATCTGGCGCGAGATGTCGTCATGGTCGCCGTCTACTTCCAGGGCCCGGCGCCGGGCGCGCTCTGGGGCATCCGCGTCGAGAAAAATCTTGAGGTCGGCGTTGGGAAAAACCACCGAGCCGATATCGCGCCCTTCCATCACAACGTTGGTCTGTGCGCCAATAGCCCTCTGTTTCTCAACCAGG
>DATLVQ010000478.1:0-5713 GCA_035577325.1 Bryobacteraceae bacterium
GATCCCCAACGGGCTGGCATTAGCGATTTGGCCAAACTCAGTAATCACGCCCGCCGTAGTGATGCGCCCGATCCTGCTTCCAATGGGGCCACAGCACCCGCCTTCGGTGAACCACAGGGCGCCGTCCGGTCCCGGAGTGACAGCCTGAACGCCCGGGCAGCAGCTCGGCAGTGAGTACGGCGTGAAGGTCCCATCCGTCGCAATTCGACCGATTCCAGAGGAGTAGCCGAACCACAATGCGCCGTCCGGCCCGGCGGTTATCCCTTGAGGGTAGCAGCAGACAGAATATTCAGTACTCACGCCTGCGGTAGTCATTCGTCCAACCACTTGCCGCGAGCTATCCGTGTACCACAAGGCCCCATCCGGTCCCGACGTAATAGTGTTGAAACTGCCCGAGAAAAAGCTGGCTGTCACAGGAAAGGAAGTCATTTTGTCCCACCGCTGCGCGGGTGAGTTAGTGGGCAGACTGAACAGCATGACCACAATTGACGTAATCCTTGCCGCTACTTGCGAACTCATATGTTGAGATTGGATGTTCGGTTTCTTCATTTTCAAGGCGTTTGCCCGCCACTGAGTGCACGGCCATAGCCTCCCCTTTCTGAACCGGCAATACTATACACCCGATGCTTTCCTCGAGCAATCCATACTCGTCGCGAAGAAGGCTTTGTACTTGGCCTGTTTCAGAGTAAGACCATCGTTAGTTGACGCGGATCGGACCTTGTCAACAAACTCCGGTACGAGTCCACGGAGTCAGGAATGATACCTCCAATTCACTCGGCTTCCGCTGCTGGCTCTCCCACGCCACCCGCCGCTCATGTTAGACTCACATCTTTCCGGAGGCACCATGCAAACATCCGCCGCGCTACACACAACCCGCACCCGAGTTTGGTCCATCGCAGAGCGTCTGCCTGCGCTCGCCGTGCTCGTCTTCGGGCTGATGGTCCTGTACGCCGCCGGATTCTCCAACTTCGCGCGCGCCCACAACGCCGCTCATGACGCGCGGCATGCCAACGGCTTCCCCTGCCACTAGAAGTCAATGCGAAGGCCGCGCGCGTGAATCAGTTCCGCCGATTGATGGTGGTGGCGCTCGCATCCGGAGCCCTCGCCGGGCTCCTGTTATTTGGGGTCCAGCATTTCACCGTCGTTCCCCTGATCGAATCCGCCGAAGCCTACGAAACCACCGCGCACCAGTCCACCGGCGACGTCCACGATCACGAAACCTGGCAGCCCGCCGATGGCTGGCAGCGCACGGCGTTCACCGCCCTCGCCACCGTTTTGACCAGCATCGGTTTTGCGGCGCTCTTTTTCGGAACCCTCGCTCTGACCGGGAAAAGTATGGACGTACGCCGCGGCGCGCTTTGGGGTCTCGCGGCATTTGCCTGCTTCGGTCTGGCGCCGGCGCTCGGATTGCCGCCGCAGCCTCCAGGTGTTGCCGTCGCCGATTTGCACCCACGCCAGCTTTGGTGGGCCGGCACGGCGCTCGCGACCGCCGTCGGATTATGGCTGCTCGCCGGCCGTGGCCGAAGCTGGCCGGTGCGCATCGGCGGCGTCGTCTGTCTGTCGCTGCCCCACTTGATCGGCGCGCCCATCGCCGCCGGTCACAATGCCGTTCCCGCCCAACTCATCCGACAGTTCACCGCCGCATCACTCGCGACGACAGGCATTTTCTGGCTCGTGCTCGGGGCGATCGGCGGCTACATCTCCAGCCGCACCACCGCCCGCGCCGAGTAAGCACCGCATGGCTTGCTCCGCGCTCTCTCCTCCATAGGAAAATGTCCAAGTATGTGCCGCAGCATCAAAGTACTCCGACGGCCCGCTGAACCGGTGACTCCCGACGACATTTCAGCCGCCGCCCTCCAGTTTGTCCGCAAGGTCAGCGGCTATCACAAGCCGTCGAAGTTGAACCAGGCCGCGTTCGACGCCGCGGTCCGAGAAATCGCCGGCGCAACCAACCGGCTTCTCGGGAATCTCGCGGAAGCCCAGCCGAATCGCCGTAAGCCGGAACGCGCAGCAGGCGATTGAGCTTCCTATCCCGATAATTCCCGCGCGCCTCCGCCCCGCGGCACCGCCATATTTTCATCCCCCACGCCCAACCATCGCAGCAATTCTCCGCTCAGCGTATTCAGACTGTTGGTGACGCGGTCGGTTTCCACGTTCACCAGCGCATACCTGTCGTTGAGCGCTTCGCCCGAATGAACCAGCGCGTTATGATCCTCCCGCAAATTGGGCAGCCCCGCGGCATCGATGGGCGATCCGCGCAGCGCCGCCGCCAGGTAATAAAGCGTCAGCTCGACATCGTTGGCAAAACGGCGAAACGGCTCTCGCGCCGGCGCGGGATGGCTGCTCAATAGTCCCGCTTCCAGCGCCATCATGCCGTGCACCAGCCGGTGTGAGCTGGCCAGTATTCCCCCAAGCAGCTTCAATGTCTCCGCCGAAGTGCCCGGCTCCGCGCTCAATCGATCGATGGACGCCTCCAGGTTGGACCGCGCCAGCCTGGCCGCCGCGCGCGCGCGGTCGAGCTCCGCTGACAACTGCGTGTCCGCGTGGATATAGCTCTCTTTAATCGCGCGGAAATAGTCGCGGTAAGCGTCCAGCATCTGCGCCATCGCTTCGGCAACCTGCGTTCGCTCCCAGGTCGGCCAGAGCCAGTACGCCACCAGCGCGATCGCGCCCCCGGCCGCGGAATTCAGCGCGCGGGCCGCCATCACTTCTTTTGGCGAAACACCGGTCAGTGCAATCAGCAGCACAACCAGCGCCGTCACCGCCGCTACCAGAATCTCGTAGTTGGCGCCTCCAAAGCACCGCATCACAAACATGTAAATCGCGATCAGCGCCACCTGCGGCCCGAGCCCCGGCGGCAACACATGAAACAGCGCGGTGGCCATCATGAGCCCCGCAAACGTGCCGATCAGCCGCAGCACGCCGCGTGTAAATGTAGCCGTGAAGTCCGGCTTCAGCACAATGGCAATCGTCATCGGCAGCCAGTACGATCGGCGCAGTCCCAGCCCGCGCGCCACGGCGTCGCCCGCCGCTACACAAACCGAAAGTCGAATCGCATGCCGGCATGCGGCCGATCGCAAACTCAGATTCGCGCGCAAAGTCGCCAGCGTCCCGCCTAGCCGAAGGCCCCACGGCTGCCGCGCTTCACTCCGCCGGAATGCCACTACACCGGTTGGCGTCGCGTGGGCCGCCAGATCGAGCGCGGCGCGCAGTTGCCCCGCCAGCGCGTCCATCTGCAACCGCGCATCACTCTGCAACGCCGCCATCAAGCCCGAATCCGCCGGACCCTCTCGCAGCGCCTCCGACAATGTGTCCAGCTCCTCCAGATACTCGCCGCCCGCCCGTGCCGCTTCACCCGCCGCCAGCGAATTTCCTATCGCCGCCAGCACGCGCTCGCTCACTTCGAAATACCGCTGCATAATTCCCGCGGCGCCCTTCGCCGGGTTCTCCCGCTCCATCCGCAAGCGCAGCCGCCCCAGCGCGAGAAGACTCAGCTGGATCCGCTCCGCCTGGCTCAGCAGCATGCGGTAGCGTTCGCTTTCGATGGAATGGTTCCGGTCGAGGGCTGCCAGCCGCTGTTGCGCCTGCGTAGTTTGCGCGCTCGCGGGCGGCGCCTGCATGACTTGCACCGGCAGCGCCGCCGCGCGCGCTAGCTCCAGGTAAAGTTCGCCTAGGACGCGTCGCTCCAGAACGTACCGGCCGAGCGGCCATGCGATCACTGCCAGGAGCGCCTGCAGCAGTCCGCCGCCGAATGCCAGCAGCCCCGCGAACAGCGCCCGCTCCGGCGCCTGCGGTACCGCCCCGAAAACCACCAGCGTCACCAGACTGATGGTGCCCAGATCCGCCGCGGTCGTGCTAAGCGCGACCATCATGCCGGCCGCGAACGCCCACGCGGCCACTACTGCAACAGCGATCGGCGGAGACGCGCCAGTCACCGATCCCGCAAACACCGCCAGCCCCACGAGCGCGCTGGACGCCAGCATCCGCTGAGCGCGCTGCGCGTAAGGCTCATCGCTATCCGAAAACGCGACGTTGAGCGCGCCGGTGCCCACCACCAGGCCGCTCGAAACATTGCCGGTAGCGACCCCCGCCGCCAGCGGCAGTGCCACGCCCAGCGTGTTCCGCAGCGCCAGCCACGGAGCCACCTTCTCCGCCTGGAACCGCACCACGCTCCGCCAGAATGCCGTCCACGCGTTGACTTGCCGCCGTGCTTGCGCAGCCGGCGCGTTCAAAACGCCCGGACTGCTCACTGAAGGATTCTGCGGCGCCCCGCCCATACCCGACCCGCCGCCTACCCCCGCCCTCTCTTCGGCACCCTGCTCTTTCGCGCCTTCGCTCGCGTCTTCAGCACCACCGGCGTCCCCTTAAACCCGAACTTCCGCCGGATCTGGTTCACCAGGTGCCGTTCGTGCGAAAAATGCAGCGCGCTCGAACCGTCCACGAACGCCACAAACGTCGGCGGATGTACCGACGCCTGCGTAATGTAATAAATCTTCCGTTCCTCAAATCGCAGCCCTTCCACGAACCGGTTCAACTCTCCCGTCGAAATGCGCTTCCCCGCCGACGCGTGCACCTCGCGAATCAGCTGGTAAAGCCCGTCCACTCCCGCGCCCGTTTTCGCCGAAAGAAATACCACCGGCGCATAATCCATGAACTTCAATTGATCCCGCACCTGCTGCTCGAATCCGCGCTTCTTGCCTTTATCCAGCGCGTCCCATTTGTTGACGCACAAAATAATCGCGCGCCCGCCTTCATGCGCGTAACCCGCGATCGTCGCGTCCAGGCCCAGCACCCCGTCAGTCGCGTCCAGCACCACCAGCACAACTTCCGCCAGGCGAATGTGCCGCCGCGCCATCACCACGCTCAACTTCTCCGCCATCTCCTTGGTCTTGCCCTTGCGCCGGATGCCCGCCGTGTCCACGAACACGTAATTCGTCTCCCCGTGCCGCACGTGCGCATCCACCGCATCGCGCGTAGTCCCCGCAATGGGCGAAACAATCGCGCGTTCCTCGCCCGTCAGCGCATTCAGCAGCGTCGACTTTCCCACATTGGGCCGCCCGATGATCGCCACCTTGATCGACGTCTCCGTTTCCTCCGCCGGCGTCTCCGCAATCCCTTCCGTCACGTGCGCCAGCAGATCGTCGATCCCCATGCCGTGCTCCGCCGATATCGGAAACACGTCGCGAATTCCCAGCCCGTAAAACTCATGCGCCAGATCCTCGCGCGCCACCGTGTCGGCTTTATTCACCACCAGCGTCACCGGTTTACCCAGCCGGATCAGCATCTGCGCCAGATCGCGATCCGCCCCCGTGATCTCGCTGCGCCCATCCACCAGAAATATGATGTGCGCCGCGCGATCGAACGCCACCTTCGCCTGCTTCAGAATCTGTCCTGGAATATATTCGGCATCGTGGACCACGATCCCGCCGGTATCGATCACCTCGAACTGCCGCCCGTCATACCGCGCCTGCCCGTGAATCCGGTCGCGCGTGATCCCCGGCTCATCGCCCACAATGGCGCGGCGCGACTTCGTAATCCGGTTGAACAGCGTCGATTTTCCTACGTTCGGACGCCCCACGATGACGATGGTGGGAGAAACCTGCGGCATAGCTTGTACCGTAGCATTGTCGCTGGTACCCGCGCCGGGTTGCCTGAGGCCCCGCCGATCAAAAACCGGCTTACGGGAACGGAATGACCACGGGCGTTCCGAGAT
>DATLVQ010000479.1:0-5270 GCA_035577325.1 Bryobacteraceae bacterium
ATGGAATCAATCCGGCTTCATCACTGGCGGAGGAAGAGATCGCCCGCACCAAGGCCATGATCGAGCGGGAGAAGAACAAACCCACCGGCGAGCAGAAGCCCGAGGAGCGTGCCCTGACTCCGGCGCAAGTCGAGAGAAGGCGGCAAGACAAGAAGTTCGCCTCTATGCTTCCGGTGCCGGAGCTGAAACCGCTCAACCCGGTGCCCATCAATATCAGGATGAACAACCAGCAGCCCAAGGTGCTGTTTGAGACCGTGGGTAAGTTGGCGGGAATCAACGTCCTGTTCGATCCGGAATATACAACCGCCGGCGTTTCCCCGAAGCCGCAATCCATCGAGCTGAACAACGCCACGCTCGACGAAGCTTTGGATTATCTGGCGCTGGTGACGAAATCCTTCTGGAAGCCGCTTTCGGCGAACGCCATTTTCGTTACGCAGGACAATCCCACCAAGCGGCGCGATTTTGAAGACTGGGTGGTGAAGGTCTTTTATCTGACCAATGTCCTGACGGCACAGGAGCTCCAGGAAATTGTTACGGCTATCCGGTCTGTGGTCGAAATCCAGAAAATCTTTACCTATCAGGCGCAAAACGCCATTATCGTGCGCGGCGAAGCGGACAAAGTGGCGTTAGCTGAGAAACTGGTCGCGGATCTAGATAAGCCCAAGTCGGAAGTGGTCATAGATGTCATCGTGTTGCAAGTGAACCGGGCGCTGGAGCGCGACTTGGCGGCGGCTGTCGCCCCTAATGGGATCAATTCGCCAATCTCCTTCACGCCGCGGTCGAGCATTTCGGTGCCCAGCACTCCTAGCACCACTCCTACCACTCCAGGCACAACCCCGACCACTCCAGCCACCACTTCCACATCGACTTCCATTCCGCTATCACAGATCGCCAGAATCAGCACCCGCGATTTTTCGCTGACGCTTCCGGGGGGCCTGCTCAACGCCGTCCTCAACGACACCAACAGCAAAGTCCTGCAATCGCCACAAGTACGCGCGGTGGATGGCTTCAAGGTGCAGCTCAATATCGGCGACAAGGTACCGTATGCCACCGGCAGCTTTCAGCCCGGCATTGGCGGCGTCGGCATCAACCCGCTGGTGAACACGCAATTTACGTTTTTGGATGTCGGTGTGAACGTCCTGATCACACCGAAGATTCTGGGGCCGGATGAAGTCCACCTGCACGTCGAGATTGATATTTCGAATGTGCGCGAGTTTCTCGATTTGGGCGGCGTCAAGGAACCGGACGTGGCGCAGACCAAGATCATCAACGATGTCCGGCTCAAGCAGGGAGAAGTGAACCTGATGGGCGGGCTGATGCAGATCCAGGAGACCAAAGGTGTGACGGGCGTGCCCGGGTTGGGCAACATCCCGATCATCCGGCGTTTGTTTACCAGTGAAACACTCAAGAAGGACAGCCAGGAGCTGGTGATTGCGCTGATTCCGCACATCGTGCGCACGCCGGAGATCACCGATGTGAATCTGCGCAGCATCTCCTCGGGTAATCAGCAGACTGTGAAGTTGAACTATGCGCAGGCGAAGCCCGCCGAAGCGGCGCCGGCGAATGTTGTGCCTCAGCCCGGACCGCCGCCCACAGCAGCAGCGCCTGTGCCGGAGGCGGTCCCGAATGCTCCAGCCGCGCAACCGGCTCAAAACACTCCGCCGCAAAGTATGCCGGCGATTCCGGGCGTCAATGCTCCGCCCGTGAGACTGCCGATCGGGGTGCCCCTCCAGCCAGGAACGCCGCCGGCGACCGCACCACCAGCAACGGCGCCTCCCGCCACCGCTCCGCCGCCACCGCCCGAGCAGGCGCCGGCCGGAAATGCGCGGGTGACGTTTGTGCCGTCCGAAACCAACGCGCAGGTGAATGGCACCGTCACCATCAGCCTGATGGTAGAGAACGCAACCGATCTCGCGGCCGCGCCTCTGCAATTCCGCTTCGATTCAAAAGTATTGCGGCTGAATGACGTGGTGCGCGGCAATCTAATGTCGAGCGACGGCCAGCAAGTGGCGTTTTCGAAAAATGTTTTAAACGACACCGGCGAAGCCACGGTGAATGTGAGCCGGTTTCCGTCGACGGGCGGTGTCAGCGGCTCAGGCTCTATCGTGACGCTGGTGTTTCAGGCGATTGGTCATGGCGATACGGTGGTGACGGCGCCGCAGCTCACACTGCGCAATTCGCAATCGCAGGCGATTGTGACGGCTACGCCGCAGCTCACCGTCCACGTGAAGTAACGTCGTATGCTCAAGCGTCGGAATCAACGCGGTCTGTCGTTAATCGAGCTGATTGTGGCGGTCACAATTATGCTCATTTTGACGACGATGGCGGTGCCGCTGGCGCGTTCCAAAGTGCGCAGTGAGAAGGAACGCGATCTGCGACGCGCGCTGGATGAAATTCGTCATGCCATCGATAAATACAAAGACTATGCCGACCAGGGCCTGCTCGGGCCGCAGAAAGTCGGCGCCGAAGGATATCCGGAAAGCCTTGATATTTTGGTGGATGGCGTCAAACTAGCCGGGCAGGTTGATAAGAAGATACGGTTCCTGCGCCGCATTCCCAAAGATCCGATGACCAACTCGAGCGACTGGGGAAAGCGGAGCATGCAGGACGACCCGCAGTCGACCGGCTGGGGCGGCCAGAACGTCTTCGATGTCTATACCAAGAGTACAGAGAAAGCGGGAGATGGGACTGCGTATGCGGAATGGTGATCGACGCGCCGCTGCATTGCCGCGACGGCGTGCCCTTCATTTAGGCTTTACGCTGATCGAACTGCTGATCGTAATGTCGATCATCGTGATCCTGGTCTCGGTCGCCATCCCGCTCTATCAGAAATCCATCCTGCGCACCAAGGAAAGCGTGCTGCACAACAACCTCATGACGCTGCGCACTACCATCGACGAATACACCTACGATAAGCAGAAGGCTCCGCAGGCGCTGCAAGACCTGGTGCAGGAAGGCTATTTGCATCAAGTGCCCATCGATCCCATGACCGGTTCCAGCACGACCTGGAAGATCGTCATGGAGGACGCGTTGCAAAGTGTAAACCAGACCGAGCCGGGCATCTTCGACGTGCACAGCGGGTCGGACAAAACAAGTCTGGATGGCACGCCCTATTCGGAATGGTGACGGTGGGATTCCGTTTCGTGGCAGTGAGTCAAAATGACCCATCGGTAGTCCTTGGCTTCGTTCTTTCCGGTTGCGTTTGTTCCACCAGACTTTTGGCGTATGGATTGCTCCTATAGCAGCAAATAGGAGTTATATGTCTCAAACGCCGATTCATACTCGGATTGGTGCGTGCTCTGCGCGCCTGCTTGTTCTGCTAGGTTGCTCGATGGGTCTGGCTCATGCAGCCCCCTTTGTCTGCACCCCCACTGCGGTCCCCGCGCTGGTTCATGCCGAGGGCCTCACGGAACGATTGGGCGACATCCTGATCAGCTGCTCCGGCGGCGCGCCCGGCGGCGTCGTGGGCGGAAATCTGACGGTCTTCCTCAACGTGAACGTGACCAACAAGCTCATCAACAATTTCACCGATGTTCAGATGACCGTGGATAACGGGTCAGGGCCGGTGGCGGCGAATGTTGGGGCTCAGCCATTTGGAGCGGGTGCGGTTGTTTTCAACGGCCTCAGTTTCACTTTATCGGGGTCGGGCCAGGCGAATCTGCGCATCAGCAACCTGCGGGGCGACGTTAATAGCATCATCTCTGCTTCTAACCTGCCCAATTCGATTACCGCATCTCTTGCCTTCAATCAACAGGCGCCCGCTTTCTCCAACGTTCAGCTCACGGTGGGCTTCGCTGAGCCCGGCCTGCTCACGCAATCCTCTTCGAGCCAGGTGCGCTGCAGAGGATCGCAACTGCCATCGACGATCACGTTCGCCAGCCTGCTTGGCCGGGGCACGAGCTTCTTCTCCACGCGCCTAACAGAAGGTTTTGCCAGCTCTTTTCAACCGAAGGATCCGCTTTCCGATACCGGTACGCGCATCATGGTGCGATATTCGGGATTTCCAGCGGGCGCGCGGATCTTTGTGCCGGATTATTTGGCGGGATCGAGCGCGGTACAGCAGACGGCCGGTGGCGATCTAGGCATCCCGGCGTCGGGCGGGCAGTACGCGCCGAGCCAAGCGGGCTCGCTGTTGCTCATCCGGGTAACGGGTGCGGACGGTAACGGTGCCGGCGGAACGCTCGCTTTGCCGGCGCCCGGCGCGGGAACGACCACGTTCACATCCGTCAGCGAAGTGACGCTGGCCGGCGGCGCGGGCAATGTGGTCTATGAAGTAGTCGACTCGAACAGCACCATCCGCGAGAGCGCCCAATTTCCGACATTCGTCGGCGTTCTGCCCAACAGCGGCGGCACAGTCGTGGCCGATGCCAAAGTCTCGTTTGCGCCGCTCTCAACGGTCAATGTGGCGTCCAATGCCCCGGTACCACGTTTCGCCGACGTGCCGCCGCTATCCGATTGCGAGGCGCTGGGCGACTGCAATGCGGCCTACTTCCCTAAACTGTTCGTAGATGCGCCTGCGCTCGACTTCACCTCGCCCGCCAACGCCCGCATCCAGATTAAGTACGTGCGCGTGCTCAACCACGGTGGCGGCTTCTTGAATTGGACATCAACCGTGAGTTATCAGAGCGGGGCCGGCTGGCTTACGGCCGATCCTGCTTCGGCGACGAACAATGCCACGCTTTTCGTGACGGTGCATCCCGATAAGGTCGGACCAGGAACGTATACGGCGTCAATCACCGTTGATGCCGGACCGCTCGCCGGCAGCAAGGTTCTGCCGGTGACATTCACTGTGACCAGCGGAACCGGCTCGGGTGCGCCGGTCATCGGCGCGGTGGTGAATGCCGCGAGTTTTCAACCTGTGCCGCTAGTGGCGGGTTCGCTGGCCACAATCCTGGGGTCGAACCTCGGCGGCATGAGCGTCGCGGTAACGTTTAACGCGATACCCGCGAAGCTGCTTTATACGGGAGCATCGCAAATCAACCTGCAAGTGCCGGCCGAGCTGGCGCTTAAGACGACGGCGCAGATGATCGTCACCGTGGATGGCCAGAGCGCGGCACAAACGGTGGCGCTGGCCCAGGTGTCTCCGGCGATCTTCAATGCTGGCGTTCTCAACCAGGACAACACCTTGAACAGTGCATCCCAACCGGCGGATTTAGGCAGCGTGATCCAGATTTTCGCCACCGGCCTCCTTTCGCCTGGCAGCGGAACTATCAGCGCGAGCATTGCCGGCCGCGCCATTCCCACGCCGAGCTATGCGGGGCCCGCGCCTG
>DATLVQ010000480.1:0-3590 GCA_035577325.1 Bryobacteraceae bacterium
GAATTGGACACTGATTGCAAACGACTTGTTCGGGCATCTGAAATAAAGATTGTACTCTGCAGAGCACCACGTTACGGCATACTTCAGAACTGCGCGTTAACTATCGAGGAGCTTTCTGAAAATATTTGGGGACCCAAAGAATTCTGCCCACCGTGTAGTTAACAGGGCGCCGAAACGGCGGAGATCACTTGTGGAACCGCTGATGGCGGATCGTTACTGGTATTATCCCGGCACGGGCGGTTTTATCTGATCGCGGTGACTCAGGAACCGATCCGCGACCTTGTCCCGCGCCAGTCACTATATTTCGGGCCAATCGATAGTAAATGATGAGCTTCTTCAGCGTAAACCTTTTCGGTATTGCGCGCGTAACGTAGATATCGGCTATCCTGTTTTACGAGAATCGACTTCCAGCGCTTGTATTGGCTCACATGTGGTTTGGCGAAATGCCCGAATCTATCCTCGCTGTGGTACTGGCGCTAAGTCTGCTGTTTGGTATTGCCCTTGGAGTTTTGCGTCGAGTCGGATTGGCCAAAACTGAGTCACCGTTCATCGACCAACAGCCAACGCCAGGGGAGTAGCGGGCGGCGTAAGAACCCGCCACGGCTTCCGCCAAGGCAATTTCAGCACTTCCATTTGACGAGAAGCCGCGACACCTCCCATGAAAACTCTGCGATTCACGATCACAGGCCCAAGTTGTTCGAAGTAAAACAACCTGCATACTCGCTCGCACCGCCAACAGCCTGCACTGAGGGTCAGCAGGATTAATCAGCAGCTTGCGAGGTGGCCGTTAACTGCCCGGTGGCTTTTCTAAATCGCTCGGGGACCCGAACATTTCTGCCCACTGGATAGTTAACGGCATGGACTCAACTCATATCGGGATCAGCAGCGTGAATCGGCTGCCTCCGCCGAAAATGACTGCCCGTACTCTTAGCGTTCTTTGGGCTCATGCTTCGCCCCGACCGGGTGGGCCCCCTTGATGTCGACAAAATTGTTACGCTCTTTGCCAACGCCGGTTTTATAAGCCCGTGCGTCTCCGTATGGAAGAAAGTGATCTTCCGCGATGCCCATGAACCGAACCCGGTGGATCGCATCCCATGTTCTTCTCTGCCTAACCTTGGCGAACGCTGAGGTCTCGCTAGCCATTGGCCAGGTCCCAGAATCTACACAGGCTGCCAGCAAAATCGCTCACGCAGTACGCGTGGATAGCGCGCCGCGGCTCGACGGCACGCTTACAGATCCGCTGTGGCAGACCGCGGACCCCATTACGGACTTTCGCCAGCGTGAACCCCATGAGGGCCAAGCGCCCACGGAACGCACAGAAGTACGGATACTCTACACCCGTCACGAGGTCTATTTTGGAATCACATGCTACGACTCCGACGCCAAAGGTATCGTGGCCACGGAACTGCGCCGGGACTTAAGCCAGGCGCTGGACGATTACCTTGAGATCATCATCGATTCCACGCACGATCGGCGCAACGCTTATGCCTTTCAGATTAATCCCCTGGGCACCCAGGTTGATGGTTTGATCACAGAAGAGCGGCGTTCAGAGAGCCAGGATTTTGACCCGGGCTGGGACGGCGTATGGACGTCGGCTGCCCGCATCATCGATCAGGGGTGGACGGCTACCGTCGGCATTCCTTTCACAACATTGAACTTCACGCAATCTCAAGACGTGGTCTGGGGTGTGAATTTCAAACGGTTCATCCGGCGGAAGAATGAAGAGGATCTCTGGTCTGCATACCGCCGCGTGTATGGCATCACCAAGATATCCGAAGCTGGAGAATTGCGCGGCATCAGTGATATCGGCAGCGGCAGGTTATTCATTGTGAAGCCGTACGCTCTTGGGGGAGTCAGCAATCTGACTCAAACCGGGACACGAGGCTTGCATACGGGAGGTTTCGATATTAAGTATGGCCTGCGCTCGAACCTGGTAGCCAATTTCACCGTGAACACCGATTTTGCTGATGCCGATGTCGATCAGCAGCAGTTCAACTTGACGCCGTATAAGCTCTTTTACCCGGAAAAGCGCCAGTTCTTCCTTGAGAACGCGGGCATCTTTGATTTCTCAACCGGCTTCAATGATCTGCTATTCTTCAGCCGACAAATCGGAATCGACCCGAACACCGGCCAAGTGGTACCGATCGATGGTGGTGCCAAAATTACTGGTTCGCTGGGAGGGTTCCAGGTCGGGGCGATGGACGTAAGGACGCGCGCCGACGGACCGAACCCATCCGCGAACTATAGCGTGGTGCGCGTGAAACGGTCCCTGTTCGGCGACTCTTACATCGGTTTCATTGACATCGATAAAGAGTCGGGGAATCCGCTGGACCGTTTCAATCGCACGGGTGGAGTCGACACACGGCTGGTGTTTTTCAAGAACCTGGTCCTTCATGGCTACGCAGCTAAGACGAGCTCGCCTGGCATCTCCAGCGGAAACTCTGACTTCGGCGGTGATGTTTCCTACAACACCAAGTGGCTGCAATTCAATGCGAGGCACAACAAGATTGGCCCAAACTTCAACCCGGAGGTAGGCTTCATCGAGCGTACTGACGTTAAGCAGGACTGGGCAGACCTAACGTTTACACCGCGGCCACGGATCCCCGGAGTCCGCGAGCTGCAGTTTGAGGCCTTCTTCTTTAACGCGCCGAATACGCATGGTGTCAGTCAGACGCAGGAGTGGCAAACCACGTTTCGCGCAAACTTTAATAATGGGGCCTACACCGATGATGACCTCTACGACGTCTTCATCCAGCGCATCACGACGCCGTTCAATATTTACAAAAACATCTTCATTCCGCCCGGCTTGTACCATTTTGCACGGCACCAACTCACGTACGGTTCCGGTCAGGATCGCAGGTTCACGTTTAATCTGTTTGAACGGTTTGGCACCTACTACACTGGACATCTGAGTGAGGCGAACGTCCGCGCCAATTATAGACCCAGCGTGCGCCTTTCTGTTTCTGCAACGACCAGTTGGAACCGGTTCGATTTGGCGCAAGGAAAATTCTTAGTCGTGCTGGCCGGTACCCAGGTCAACTACTCCTTTTCGCGCTTTCTGACCACCAGCACGCTTGTCCAGGTGGATACTGCGAACACGCAGGCCGTCAGCGCCAACATCCGCCTTCGCTACAATTACCGCCCGGACTGCGATCTCTACGTTATCTATAACGTGGGAACCCGGTTTGCCAGCCTGACAGCGGCAAATCCACAGCAACTACGGGAACAACGTTTTGCGGTCAAGCTGACGTATTCGTTCACTCCGACCCTGATGCGAAACCGTGGCTCTCGCACTCCGAGCGCGGAACTTGAGACTGGCCTGTGGGACTAGAACTGAATTGAACTGGCTGCGATGCAAAGGGGAAATACTGTGACGATTCCAGGACTGCCATTTTAGGGAACTCAGTCTTGCTGCGCTATTCGACAGTATTCGCGCTCAAAGGCAACCGTACTCGAAACGTCGAGCCCTTCTCCAACATGCTCTCCGCCTGAATTTCCAGGAGTCGGTGTGGCATCTCGCCCAATGGAAGTGTTGCAACAGCGTTGAATGGTACCGCGGTGTGGTGGGTGGGTTCTGCTACGATGCTAGT
>DATLVQ010000481.1:0-4628 GCA_035577325.1 Bryobacteraceae bacterium
TTCCGGTGACTACGCCGGGCTGGGCGCCGGGCGTGAAGCATTAGTTTTTTCAAAACCGCTTGCTGCGGGGACGGTTCGGCAAGAGCCGTGGAGTCGAGTGCGTTCTAAGCCACGACCAAAAGGGAGTGGTCGTAAACATCAGACCGCACTATCGTCACGCGATTCCGTGACAACGAGCGATGCTCCGCCTTCGTCCGCTACTCCGTGTCCTCTTCCGGAGCCGGGGGCACGTAAACCGGCTTGAGGTCTTTCCAGTCGAATGGCTCGTTGCGCACCGGCAGATTGTGCATCTGCGCGTACTGGTTGCGCGCGGCGCGCACCTGGTCCACCCACTCGCCCAACGGCAGCAGCAATTGGCGGTAGATGAGATAAGTCATGTCCACGGTGCGATCCGGCAGGTGGTCCTTCACATCGTCCAACTCGTGTAGGTACCGGCGTCCGTTGGCTTCGGCGACACGCGGGAACCACGCCTTGTACCAGGTCGCAATCGCGTCCGCCAGCGTCACGTTCCGCCCATAACGGATGGCGTTGGCTAGTTCGAGCGCGCGGTCAACGCTCGCGACAGCGGCTTTGGGCTGGCTGATGCGCGCGGCCTCGGCCCCCTGTAACGCGGCGTTCATTTGATGAATCGTTTGCAGCATCTCCAGGTTCTGCCGGTAGAGATGCGCGATCGCCAGAAAAACTTCCAGATTGTAGCGGTTCGCGTCGGCCCGGGCGAGGTTGGCGTGCAGCAGGCCAAGCAGCTCGTCGTTTTCCCGCATGAATTCCGCCGCCAGCTGGAACCGCTTGGCGTTGTCTTTGGCCCAATCGTGCCCGATAGTGAGATCCGCGGCGGGCGCGGGTGGCAGCGGGAATGTTTGATCGTTCGCGGGGCGTGGCGGGTCAAAAATCCGATATGAATTTCCCCAGATGGGCTTGCGCGCCTTCGACTCCACCTGGTCCCAGCTATCGGACCAGAATTGCGCCTGCGTGCTCATCAGCTCGTACACGCGGTTCATGTTCGCCACGCGGCGCCCGTAGAACAGCGGATAGAACGTGGCCATGAGCTCGGCCGGATCGGGCGAACCCGGATGCCAGCCGGTGGCAGCGGAAGTTGCGTATCCCAGCCAGAACGTCTCCGGGTGCAGCCCCATATCGGCCCAGCCCGCGTTGATGCTCCCGATCAAATTCGCGTCCCGCCGCGCGGTGTCAAAAGTGATCTTCTGGAATGTGTCGGTAACGCGGCGGCTGGCGCCACGGCCCGCATGCACGCGCTTGTCGCCGGGAAGCGGAAAATAGTCCGGAAAGAGCTTTTCTTCGCCTTCCGACGAGGTGTAGATCATCTCGCGGATGCCGTGTTTCTTGAATAGAGGATCGAACTGCGGGCCATAGACCTCGCCGTTTACCAGATGCGATGGCAGCGAAGCGAGATCCTCTGGCTTCATTGGATACTCGCCCCAAAAAACCACCGTGCGGCCCCGGTCGTGCAGATAGTTCGCCGTTTTGGTCGTGAATTCCGCCAGCATTTTTCCCACGCTGCCGAGCTCTTTGGCGCGCCGCCCTTCCTGGCATTGGGCGTTGTCCGCCATCCCCACGTAGTACGGCTCATCCGTGGACAGATAGAAATACTTCACGCCCTTATTGGCATCGATCAAATCCTGAAACATGCCGAACATGAGCTTGTAGGAATCCGGATTGGTGGCGCACAGCTCGTAATTGCTCTCGGGATATTCGCGCAGCTTGGCGTACTCCGGGTGCTTGAGGATGAAGGCGATGTGGCCTGGACCATCGAGATATGGAATGAGCTGCACGTGATAGCGCAGCCCGTAATCGGTCAACTCCTGCAGTTCGGCGGGCGTCATCGCCTGCGGCTCAACCAGCGCGGGTGCGCTCTTGAACTGGAAATGGCCCTCCAACTTCAGCGCGAAGCCATTGATCTTGAAAAACGCTGCTTGCCGCAGTGCCTGTTTGAGCGTTTCCATGCGATCCAGGTGATGCGCATCGTCCCAGTAAATCTGCCGGGTTTGGAGATCGGGCCAGTCCTCGATATGGCCCTCGGGCAGCAGGAGCGCGCCGTTTGACGGCTTGAGCAGCTGCACAAACGTGACCGCGCCGTAATACAATCCGGCCGGCGCGTTGGCCGCGATAATCACGCTGGCGCGGCTGAGATCGATCTTGTAAGCCTGCTCGGCCAGAGCCTGCTTGTCGCTGTCCTGCGCGGCGCCCACCGCCACTGAATTCGGCGCCAGGATCAGCCGCAGCACATTTGTCCCTGCACCTCCCAGCTTCAACCGGTAGCGGCGATCGAGCTCTTCTTTCAATGTCTCGATGGCGACGTCATGCGGAGCGACGCCTTGCACTTCGATCTTCCAGCCGGCCCCGAATTCGAAATCCGATGCGCCCAGCTTCACCGTCTGCGGCTGTGGCATCACCGTAAATCCGCGGGCCAGCAATGGCGAAATAGTCTCCGCCTGCACCGGCGCGCCAGCCAGCAACACTAAAATCAGCCCTGTAAACGTTAGCTTCATCCTCGGCGTTCCTTGATCCCCTTTTCTTGGAATGGTTCGCATATCACTATAGCGAACGTGTGAACGAGAGCGGTGGGAGGAGAAAGAGCGGGTTAAGTGTGCGCGCGACGGTCCGTCAGAAGCTCATCGCGGCGCACAGTTTTACGGAACTGCCCGGCAAAAATGTGGGACAGGGCGCGCATGACCTGTTCGCCGCGCCCGAAGATTAGCGCTGAACGGTTCCGGCGTCGGTCGTTTTGGCGGCTTCGTTGTCGGCTGATTCCGTCTCGACGCCCTCAGTCTCGGCGCCTTCCATGTCGGGGGCGTCCAGCAAATCGCCATCCATCCCTGCCAACCCCCCGGCCTCCTTCATGGTCTTGCGCTGCATCCGTTTGGCGGCTTTGTCCCGCTGCTTTTCCATGCGGGCGAGTTCCTTCTGGCGTTTTTTAAATGTGGTGCGTGATCTCGAAGCCATAAGATTCTCCTTGCCGAATCTCGCGCGTCCAGGCGCGAATACAAAATTACCAGCGCGGTTCGCTTACCAGCGCGGGCCGCCGCGACGCGATCGGCCGCCGTCTCCGTGGCCACCGCCTCCGGCGCGGTCAACTTTGGGCCGTGCTTCGTTCACGTTGAGCGCCCGGCCACCCAGGTTGGTGCCGTTCAGCGCGTTGATGGCCGCTTCGGCCTCAGCGTCCGCCATTTCAACGAAAGCGAACCCGCGAGACCGGCCCGTGTCACGATCCGTCATGAGCTTTACGCTCTCCACGGCCCCGTGCGCTTCAAATAAAGAGCGAATCGTATCCTCAGTCGCCCCGAAATCCAAATTGCCGACGAAAATCTTCTTCATGTGCATCTCCTAGCTGTTTGACGGCAAGCGAATCGAGGCGGAAAAAGGAATTCCCTGCCAAGGTTTTGCGGAACAATCAAACGCAATTAGATTCTAGCAAGTTTCAGCTTACCCGGCAGGGCTTGCGGTTCGTGCTTGTGCCGGCCTAGTAACTACCCTAGGTAGTCCGGATCGCCGTCAAAAAAGTGACGATTGACGCGAGTTTGTCATATGAATGACGGTGGCCGGCGCCCATGCAAATCGGCAACCCACGTTGTTTCTATCTGATACATTGGGGGCCTACCGATGATCTTCTCCCACAAGTTGGCCCGTGAGTTGCCGTGCTATATCTCGCCAGAGCGTCGTGTCCCAATTTCCGCGCGCCTCTGCAAATCATTGCGATCAGGGGAGACAGTATTGTCGACATCCCAAGCATTTCTGACTGAACTTCCTACACCGGGACAAGCTTCGACCGGCAATTCCAGCCGTCGGGTCGACTTTTGGATGCTGGCGGGTATTGCTATCGCCATCGCGGCCACGATCGCGGGCGTGGCTTCGACCGGCGTGAGCCCCACCTATTTTTTTCAACCCACCGGCGCTCTTATTGTGATCGGCGGAACGCTGGGTGTCACGTTTATCACGACGCCTCGAGTCGCTTTGCTTCATTCTCTGCGCCGGGTCGGCGATTTGTTCCTGCCCGCGCGCTTGAACCGCCAGGATCTCATTGAAGAAATCGTGTCCTATGTCAGGCTGGTGCGCGTCAGGGGGTTGATGGCCATCGAACCGATGCTCGATCAGACCAGCAACCGGTATCTGGCGGAGTCGTTGCTGCTGGCCATGGATGTGAACCAGCGTGGTGAGCTCGAAACAGCGCTCGCCAATAAGCTTCGTCTGAGTGAGCGTCAAGGCGAAGCCGACGCGAAAGTTCTGGAGGTTGCCGGAGGATTTGCGCCCACCATCGGCGTGCTCGGCACCGTGGTTGGGCTGATCGATGTGCTGCGGCAGTTCTCGACTGTATCCTCCGTCGCTGCCGGTCTCGGTACGGCTTTTGTTTCGACTATCTACGGGCTTGCGCTGGCGAACCTGGTGCTATTGCCGGCAGCGCACCGCATTCGCGCCCGCGTAGCCGAGGCATTCGAAATTCAGGAGCTCATCATGGAAGGCACGCTGTGCCTGTTCGACCGGATTCATCCGTCGCTCGTCCGCCAGCGCCTTAGCTGCTTCGTGCGCGACGCTGAAAGCGAGCTCCCGGCCGGCACGCAAACGCAAAATGCCGCCGCCCGTTAGATCATGAGCCCTAAGTACTACAGTGCGGC
>DATLVQ010000482.1:0-3421 GCA_035577325.1 Bryobacteraceae bacterium
TTGTAACCGTCACGTTCGAGAGTGAGGTGCGGTTTCTGATCCCGGTGCCGAATAAGCTCAGGTAGATCGGCGTGTCGATTCCCAAATCGATGGGAACTGCGACACAGCCCGAAGCATTGCATTGAAACACGGGTACCGGCGCTTGCAGGCCTTTGGCTCCTGCCTGCGTGCGGACCGCGCTGGCCGCCGCGACCCCGGTTCCGTTGGCGCTCGCGCTGAATAATGTCGGAGCCGCCGGCAGAACGGTTCCGAAGGTGCTCACGGCAGGCGCGCCGGCGGCATTTACGGTGAAGGTTGCGAGGCCAATTTGCGTGTCGGAGGGTACGACGAAGTTGACCTGGGTGGGCGAAACGTAAAGGAGCCCCGCCGCGCGGACGGTCCCCGCTGCATCACTTACATTCAGGCTCACGCCGCCGAGCGACTCAGGCAAGGGTTGCGTGTCCGCTTGTTTGGTAGTGATAGCCAGATTCGATCCGTAAATCGAGGCGATCGATCCCGGCGCCACCGTCACGATGCTCGAGGCCCCCGACTGAACCGTGGCCGCCGAGGTCACCGAGTAGTAGCGCGCCATCCAGTAGGGCAGGATGTAATCTATCCCGGCCCTCTCAATGGTTCCCGATTGCCCGCCCGCGAGTTGAAAGGGAGCGACCTGCCAGATGAAATCGGCGGATGGCCGGAGGGGAACCGGAACCGGCTGGCACGCCTGATTCCCGCAAACAGCAACAACGCCGTGGAGATCGACATATTTATCCCGCGGCGATCTCTCAAGCCACGCGCCCAATAAAGCCAGCGTTTCAGCATCGCGCCGCGCATCGGGACCGTTGAGGGCGCGATCGATCACATCGAAAAACGCATTTTGATGATCCGCCGTGTGGTGGCGCAAAATGTTATAGGCCTGACGATAAACCGTGTTTGTGATGTTTTTGTCCAGCCGGATAAGACTGTACAGGTTAATGTAGTCCAGATTGAATTTGAAGTAGGAATCGTCGCTGAGCACGTCGACGCCGAATGGAGCGAGCACCGCCGCCGTCAGCAGTACGCTCTGTATCTCGTACAAAGTTGAGAAATGGCCAGGGTTTATGTGCCGCCCTACCTGCAGGAGAGTAAGGATCTGATCGGGGCGCACCAGGAACGTAGTGGTAATCGTGCCATCCGGCATGACGACCGACCAGCCGTGCCCGCTGAGAAAATCGATTAAACGCGTTACCAACTGGCTGATGGAGGTTTGCACGCCGGCATCGTCAACCATGTCGTAAGCGACGGCAAGCCCGAAGATTGCGCCCGCATATTGGTCGCGCGATGTATTTCCAACCCAGATGTAACCCGCCGAGGCGTTGGTGTGAATGCCGTTCGGCGCCTCTTCGCTTTGAATGCCTGCGGCAAAGGGCGAATTGCTCGGAACCAGGCAGCGAGCCAGCAGATTCGTGCCGGTAACGTCCGCCAGCGACTTGATACCCGCGATCGCCTTTCTGACGTTATCCAATGCTTCCGGCGCGCGCGTTACGTTGTAGCGAAATGCTTCGGCGGCCAAATAGTGTCCTGTCCAGATGGCGGAATCGCCGCATCGTGTGTAGCCTACGATTTGATCGCTGGTGAAAGATGCAAACACCGGATCGAGAATTGTTCCGAACGGCAAATGGCGCGCCTGGATGTTCGCTGAGATTGCCAGCGCATCCACTTCCGCCGCTTGCGCCGTAGCGTTTCCAATGACTGCGGCAACCCAGAGTGAGACCAGAAGCCTTCTCATGCAGGCCATATTTTTGCTGCAACAGTCTTCATTGTCGCGCACCCCGCATGTTGGGGAAGGGGCTGGATAGCACAAATCAGCGGACGACGAGCCGGCACGCAGGTGCGTTTGGCGCGCCACGATCCCAATCGTCTACTTCCCAACTGCTCTGAACCTCACTATACTTTCCTTTGCACCGATCTTTCGTTTTCGACAGGAGCCATCCATGAACCGCCGCCAATTCCTCAGTGCCTCGGCCGCTTCGCTCGCCCTCTCAGCCGCCCGCGGCTACGCTGTTCCCTATGCCGACCAGAAGCCGCGCCGCGTCGGTCTGATCGGCTCGGGCTGGTATGGTAAGAGCGACATCTTGCGGCTGGTGCAGGTCGCGCCGGTCGAAATCGTCTCGCTCTGCGATGTGGACAAACAAATGCTGTCCGACGCCGCCGACCTGGTCGCGTCACGCCAGCGATCGAAAAAGAAGCCGCGCCTCTACCACGACTATCGCGACATGCTCAAAGAGAAAGATCTCGACATCGTCGAGGTTGCAACGCCCGATCACTGGCATGCGCTGGCCATGATCGCCGCCGTCGAGTCCGGCGCCGACGTCTACGTGCAGAAGCCCATCAGTGTCGACATCGTCGAAGGCCAGGCCATGCTGGGGGCCGCGCGCAAACATCAGCGCGTGGTCCAGGTCGGCACGCAACGCCGCAGTACGCCGCATCTGGTCGAAGCCATCGACCGCGTCATCAAGCCCGGCTTGCTCGGCAAAGTCGGCCTGGTCGAAATTTATTGCTACTACCACATGCGCGCCGCCGAAAACCCGCCCGATACCGATCCGCCGCCGAATCTCGATTACGAAATGTGGACCGGCCCCGCCCCCATGCGCCCCTACAACAAGCTGGTGCATCCGCGCAGCTGGCGCGCGTTCATGGAATATGGCAACGGCATCGTGGGCGACATGTGCATCCACATGTTTGACATGACGCGCTGGATGCTCGATCTCGGCTGGCCCAGGCGCGTCGCCTCAACCGGCGGCATCCTGATCGACAAGGCCAGCAAGGCCAACATCACCGACACGCAAACCGCCACCTTCGATTACGACGACTTGAAGATCGTTTGGCAGCACCGCACCTGGGGCGACCCGCCTGATCCCAAGTACGCCTGGGGCGCCACGTTCTACGGCGATAAGGGCACCCTCAAAGCCAGCGTATACAGCTACGATTTCATTCCCGAGGGCGGCAAGGGCAAGCCCATCCACCGCGACGTGACCTACGAATTTGAAAAATATCCAGAAGACAAAACTGAAAAAGACCTCGAGCGCCACGTCGCCCCGGCGATTCGCCACCACATGATGGACTTTCTCGCCGCCATCGACAAGCGAACCAAACCCGTCGCCGACATCGAGCAGGGTTACATCTCGACAACCAGCTGCATCCTGGCGAACCTCGCGTTGCAAACCGGCCGCACACTCACCTGGGATGCGGAAAAACAGCGCATCGCCGGTGACGACGAAGCCAACCAGCTCCTGCGCAGGCCTTACCGCGCGCCCTGGGCACACCCGGAACCGGAACAGGCGTAAGCCACGGCCCTTTAGGCGCCAAAAGGAGCCCGAATCAGAGCCCCGCGCGCACCGCGCCAAACTTCTGATTTCCGGCGTCCGCCTTCTGGCTACCGCTTTCCTCTATCCGCTCGAGC
>DATLVQ010000483.1:0-3765 GCA_035577325.1 Bryobacteraceae bacterium
GAGTAATCGAGATTTGTTAAGACATAACGCAGGACTTTCCGTATCGGCGGCGAATTCGCGTCGTCGAGCACCACCGTGCCACCGGGCCGGAGTAGCTTGTCGATAAAGAAGAAATCCACCATGACATAATCGAAGTGGTGCCGGCCATCGATGAAGGCGAAATCCACGATCTCACTCCGCGCCAGAATCCTTGGAAGTACTTCGTACGAGCGCGCCTCGTGAAACTCGACGGATCGGGAGAACCCTGCACGTTCCAGATTGTAAAGCCCTCTTCCTCCCCAATCCGGGAGACGATTCTGGTTTGGATCAATACAGATGTGTTTTTGATGAATATTGCGATCTACGCTGTCGAGAATCGTGAGGGCGGACGTGCCGTAGGCCAGACCAACCTCCAGGGTAACCTTGGGCTTCGTCGCCCGGACGAGAGTCGCAAGGAACATCACTTCCTCCGGCGGGATGTTGCTGTGAACCTGGTAAGGCCTTCCGTCCGCCCCCACCATCTTGCCCGTGCGAACGATTTCCGCCAGAACCGGGTTCATTGTCTCAAGGCGCATGTTTGAGTTGGTTGTCATGTTGGCAGCGCAGGTCCTCCAACAAGACAGAACCGAATAGTTCCGCAGCACCGGCTAATAAGCAGGTACGCTGGCGGGTATGAGCGAACTTCAATTTCTCGCGACTTCATCAATGATCCGGTTAATCTCTTTTCCGAGTATTCGCCAATCGAAGCGTTCCTTAATCAGTTGTCGAGCGGCTTGGCGCAGATTCTGATAGAATACCTCGTCGTTAAGCAGCCGAAGTATCGCCTCCGCGAATATCGCCGGGTCGTCGGCTAAGGCGAGGTGGGTTCCGGACTCAGCCGGGATCCCTTCCGCTCCAATCGTCGTGGACACCACGGGACTGCCGAGACTCATTGCTTCAAGGATTTTCACCCGAGTGCCGCTGCCTTGAAGCAATGGCACAACCGATAGACTGGTCTCGTGGTAGTAAGGTGCGACTGTATCCACTTCCCCGATGAAATCCACGGCGGGGTCTGCGCGAACCGCGGTGAAGTCGCGCTGCGCCGCTCCGTAGCCTATAACGACGAGTCGAATTTCTGGATCCTTCTCGCGAATCAGCGGCCAAATCGCACGATGAAACCACTCCAGACCACGGCGATTGGGCGCGTAATTCAGCGCGCCGCAAAAGAGAAGCCGTTTCAACGTGCGCTTGTTTGGGTTAGCGTCGAAAGGAAGTAATTCTGTAGCGATCCCGTTCGGCACAAAGAAACCGGGGATTCGGCTCTTATTCATGCGATCCAGTCGATCGCGATCCATTTCACTGCAGGCCCAAAAGGCGTCCACATACTCCGAGAGATGAGTTTCGATCCTGCGCGAAGCTACATACGTTCGGAGCAGCTGCGAGTTGCCGTCTTGCGGTGCTGTCGCCTTGAGTTGTTGCGCGTAAAGCTCGCTATCCACGTTGTGCGCGTTAAGCATCAGGAAAGATTTCGGAGAAAGCCGCCGGACTAACGGCGCGCAGCAATGCATCGTTTCAAGGTGATCGAAAATCACGATTTCGATTCGCTTCCGCTGCAATGCCTCGGCAATTAAATGATAGTCGTCGAGAAGCGTGCCGTAGGCAGGCCCGCGCCAGGACCGGCGCAGCCAACGATACTTGAGCGCGGACCGCAGTCTCGACGGCAGCCCGTCAAATAACGTTCGCGGCGGCGGCGTGTCCAGCGGGCTGCGCACGTCAACGTTGGCGGGAAAGGTGTAGCCTTCACGAGTGCCGCGGAGGCTATTAAGCGTCTGCGGTAAAATGGCAACCACCTGATGCTCGCGCGCCATTTCCCTGAGGAAGAAAAAGGCGCGGCGCCCGCCACGAGGCGGGAACACCGCATGAGGCGTGATCTGCAAGACCGAGGCCATCTCGACAGGTCAGCGACGAGCGGCGCCGTCTCCGCATAAGCTGCGGACGGCGTCGAATACCGTCTCAGCGCTGATTTCATTGATGCACCATCGATTCGTGCGGCACAAGCGATCATAATAGCAATCACAAGGTGTCGGCGGTCCCACAATGACACCGCGATCATAGAGTTCGAACTCGCTGGCATTGAAAATATTGTTTAACAAAACGAGGGGGACTCGCTGGCCGATGGCAAGGTGCAAAGCCATCGTCACTCCGGTCACAACCGCACGACAGCGACTGATCATCGCGTAGAAGGTTTCCAGTGGCTGAACGCCGCAATTCAGGGCGCCAGTCTTCTGCGCCAGGCGACTATTCAGCGACTCCTCGTCCGGTCCCCCGAGGAGAACGACGTTATGGTTCGACGCCATCAACATGCGCGTCAACTGTTCCCACCGTTCCTCAGGCCAGATGCGTGCCAACCAACGACGACTCGCTCCGACGTTCAAGCCAATCCAATCCGACATTGGAAGCAATACTTCCGCTTGCTTCTTCGCGAGATCCGATGGCTCCTTCAGCACGTACTCCTCCCTTTGGTAAGGGAGACCAACCACTTCGAAGATTCCTTCTACGTAGCTCTTAGTGTTAGCTTTGCTGTAAGGATCGTCGATTCCCGCCGCAAAGGTATGCCATGCGCGCTCATCCACCGGGGCAGGCACTCCGTTCTTCAAAGTGAAGCCCCGGTAAACCTTCGCCCGCGTCAACGACGCCAGGGCACAGGCCTCTGGGTCTTTGTCCAGGTTCCAGCAGAAATCCCACTCGGCGGCCTGCAACCGGGCAATAGTTCCCGCCGTCACCCTTACTGGCTCGCAATACTCTGTGGGCAGCAACTCGGGAGAGTGCGTCACCCACAAAATCTTGATTCCAGTGCGCCGTGAGTCCACAGCTCGGAGCAAGGGCGTGGTCCGGAGAACGTCTCCTGCAGCTCCCAGTTTAATAATCACGCCGCGCTGTTCCACTGCCATGAATTGATCGCAGGTGCAACGCACCCCGCGCTCGCGATGCGGAGTACACGGTCTGTCTCCCAGGTAGTGGACGCAGTCGGTGCGTAACTGTGAAATGAGGTCGACGGATTCCGGGTTGGTGGCCACGTAAACTGAGACTTACTCAAAAACCAGATTAAGCCGGGCGAGATCTTTTACAACCGGGAGCCGCCGGCCGATTTGCTCCCTAATTCGCGGCAGGCAGCGAATGCCATTTTCAAGAAATGCTGCCGTCGCGTTCGGATCCATCAGATCCGCTTCTGTCACCAGCATTTTCTCCAGGTCAAAATGTCGAAAGAGTCCCTCGAATTTCTCTTGATAAGCTACCGCGAATACCGGCGTGCCCTCGGAGAGAGACGCAATCGTCAGATGCATTCGGCCGGAAAAGATGAAGTCAACATAGCTGCAAGCGGCGCGGATCTCTGTCGCGCGAACGGTTCGCGGAAGCATCCGGCTGTCGTTTTGCAATTCCTCCGGCGATGTCTCATTGAAAATCGCCGCGAGTGCAAAGTCGTCTGTGTTATGAGGAGTGGGATTGACATGAATGTTGTGAGGAATGTGCAAGAGCGCGAGATTAGGGAAACGTTTTCGCAATTCAATTAGCGCCTGCACATATCGCTCAACCAGCAGCGCTGGCGTCATCTCAGGAAAATAGTAGCAGAGCATGTCGTTTATGTTCAAGCCCATAACTATCTTGCCTGCTTGCTTCTGCTCGGCGATCCAGGCGGCGGTCTCACGTGCCAGGGAGGTGGTATGATCCGGTTTCAGCAAAAATGCGACATCCGCCGATAAGTGCACTCGGCCCGGTGCTAGATGCCTTTCCAAACGCTCGCGCGAG
>DATLVQ010000484.1:0-8013 GCA_035577325.1 Bryobacteraceae bacterium
ATTACGATGAATGCTATTTTTGGGGCGTCTGGTGCTGCCCAAGCCACGCGATAACCCCTTCGGGATGCTTGTCCGGCGGGAAAACGGGATAGAAGACTTTCTCGATTTTTCCATCCGATAGCACCAGGGTCAGCCGCTTGAGGAGCCGCACACCGTCAAAGTTGAATGTCGGCAGGCGCAGCGCGTCGGTCAATCCGAAATCGGCATCGCTGAGTACTTCGAAAGGAAGGTGCAGCCGCGCCACCATTTCCTTCTGATACTCCGTCGTCTGCGTGCTGAGGCCGAAGATCTGCGTCTTCAGTTTGCGGAGCTGCTGAAAATGATCCCGAAACGAGCAGCTCTCCGGCGTGCAGCCGCGGGCGCCTGGAATTTCGTCCCAACCCTTGGGGACTGGCTGTCCGGGCGCTCCCGTGCGCGGGTAGCAATAAATGACGGTACGTTCCGGCCCGAGATCCGAAAGGTTGACGCGCCGCCCGGCGGTCGACGTCAAGGTGATCGGCGGAACACGCATGTCCGCGAGATGCTTCGCCGCGCCATCGTCCACCGGAACCGGAAGATTGGACGGCAGCTCGTAGAAGGCATCCTTTTGTGCGCGTTTGTCCTGCTGCCTGGCTAATCCGGCGGCCGAGAAGAGCCCAAACAAGGAACGTCGTGTCATCAATCAAGCATCGTACTGCGGTATCAGCGAAAGCGCCACTCCGCAAAATCTACACGGCTGCATTCCGACAATGCGCGAACCAACGAAGTCATGAGTTGGGATAATCAACGGCATTGCAACTCGACCGGCTTTTGAGATGTCTGCGGCAAGTTATTGCTTCCACTCTAGTACCACGCGGTATGACGCACGATACATCTGCCGGCTCGAAATCGAATCTGCACTCGCAACAAAACGCAGGGCGCCTGGTGAAAGTGAGTCCGAATCCGTTCGTGACAACGCTGGAAGCACGGCTGCTTTGCGCGCAACACAACATACAACTTCTGATGAAACGCCTCTTCCGAAGACACTTCTTAATCACACCACTTCGAAATCATGACAAGCAGCCTTCCCGGCCTTGCTTGATTCCCGGTTGCGAGCGCCCGTCATCCCAAAAGTGAAAGTGTGAGTTTCTCGCCTGGAGCGAGCTTCACCGGCGAAGCGAAATGCACCACTGCTTCTCCGCCGGCGATCGTTGCGGTAGCTGGCTGGCTCGCCGTCACCTTGGCACGGGGGCCGCTGAAGGGAACGCGGATGACTGCGAGTTCGAGGCCGCCACCCTCCACCGTTATCTGGGCATCCAGCTTTTGCTTCGTCGATTGTTGCGCATAACTGCCCCACGCGCGTCCCGCCGCGTAGAGGCAGCGAAATTGCCCTTGCGAGACACGCGGGTGGAACCGAATTTCTTTCTGGGGCGCGGAATAGGCGAAGCCGCTAATCGCCGTCAATACGCTCCAGCTCGACATAGCGCGCGCGTAATGATGGCCGCATTCAATCTCGTTCCACGGATTGCGCCGGGCGCCGTCATACCGCGCCCGTGCCGCCTCCACAATGGCCAGCCCCTCCTTCACCATGCCCTCGTAGATTAAATGCGCGGCCACCTGATACTCAATGCCCGTCCACACTTCGTCGGAGTAAACGAACGGCAACGCCGGCCGCTTGCCCCTGGGCCAGCTGCACAACAGCAGGCCTTTCTCGTCATTCAGCGCGTAGATGCGCTGCGCGTTGGCGAAATCGTCGAAATCGGTGTTGAAGTTGTAGCGAAAAATCGAGGCGAGCGCGCTGCGCACGTGATCGTGTGGCAGAAGCTTCCCAAGATCCACCACCTCGGCGAACCACTGGCCCAGCAACTGGTCGGACAGGCAGCCTTCGCCATACTGATAGCGCTTCGCTTTCGGCTGCGACTCGTCCACCTTCTGCACATAGTATTCGCCGTTCCACAGCGCCTGGTCGAGGCCAGTGCGCCCCTGCTCGAAAAGCTGGCGATAACTCTGCGTGGCGGCTTGATCGCCGAGGTGCTCCCCCATGCGCGCCGCCGCCACCAGCGCTCCGAGATAGAGCGTGCCCATCATGCTGTTGGGGCCGTAAAACTCGATGTCGTACGTATTGTGCTGCTCACCTTCCATCACGCCGTCGCGGTCCGCGTCCCATTTCACCCAGGCGTATTCGAGCGCGCGCTTCACGTTGGGCCAGAGCTTGCGCAGCCACTCGTCGCCCGCGCCGCGCATCCATTCGCGGTATACCTTCATCACGCAGCCCATCTGACCGTCGGCCGCGGGATGCACTTTGTTGCCGCCTTGCCGCAGCGGCACCGGCGTGCGGAAGCTCATGCTGCCATCGGGCCGCAGATTCACTAGAAAATCGGTCTCCCGCATGCTGCGCTCGAGCTGCGGATAAAGATGCGCCATGGCCTGCTCGTAGTTGTAGACATGCGTGCAGTTCATGGGGCAGCAGCCGCTGTGATCATTGCAGCCTTCGAAGGCGAGCGTGACATTCTTCTCGAGCACCATGACGGTATTGGTGCGCAGAATGGATGCCTGGCTGGATACGGCATCGATCACCGGTGCTGGCAGTGTGGACGCATAGAGCGTGTCGCGATATTTTTGCGAACGCGCGCGCAGTGAATCGAACTCGCGCAGCGCGTATACCGCCGGCTCCCAGGCCGAATGCCAGCGCGTGCCGTACTCGTTCTTTAGCGCCTTGTCCCGGCCTTCCTTTTGCTCGCTCCAATCGGTGGCGGAAACCGGCTCGCTCCAGTAGTTCTCGGTGTTGGGAAAATGCCAGGAGAGCACGAACCGGACGCGCTTGGTTTCACCTGGCTTGATCGAAAAGTGCGATGCCAGCGAGGCGTACTCCGTGGTCTTGTCTTCCGATGGCGGCGCCGCCGTGCTTGGAAACCGTCCGCGCGCCAAAAAATCGTCCCACCATTTCTGCAGCTCATCAAACCATTCGCCGTGCTCCCATGCCAGGCGATATGACTGGTCGCCCGCATCGGTCACAACGGCCACAGAGCCGTATCGTGGCGATCCAGCCGGATATTTCGTGGATGAAAGATGAAGGCCGCTCACGCCGCCCTCGGTGCGAAACTCGTTGAGGTTCGAGCCGAACATCGGGTCATGACGGCCTGAGAGCGCCGTCACGCCGTCGTACCCACCCGGGTTCATGATCGAAAACGCCAGGGCCGTATTGATCGCTGAAGCCGCGCGGTTCTTCACGTGGTAAGTCAGGATCGCAACCGGCAGGCTGGAGTCGCCGGTCTCGAGCGGGATCATGGGATTGAACGCTTCGAGCGAGACCTCGACCGGCAGCTTGGCATCGATGAAGTCGATGTTCGCGAACGGATAGGAACCGGTGAACACGGCTTCGCGAAATCGCGGCAAGCCCAGTCCGGTATCGCGCGGCACGCCATCCGAGCCGGTATAAGGCGGGTGCGGCTGGCGTTCGATCACACGCACCAGCGGCTTCGCAAGGCCGCGGCCCGCGAGGTGCATCGCAACAAAAGTGAATGGCAGGATGCCGCCTTTGTTCGGCCGGTTGAAAATTTCCCAATCGCGGAAATTGCCGCAGCCGCCGAGCGAGACTGTGCCGGTGCCGATCCCGCCCAGCGGAAATGCGATCTCCCGCAGCGACTCTTTGGTGAACCGACGCCCGGGCACGGACCGCGCCGCTGGCGTTCGCGAATTCGATTGTCCCCGGGCGAGACCGGCAGCAGCCGAGGCCGTCAGCATATTGCGTCTGGTGATCTTCATACCACTTCCTCAAATCGATGTTCGGGAACCGGAGCCGATGGCCGAAATGCTTCCAGATGGTCCACGCGAAATCGTCCCGGCAGATCGCGGAGAGCGCGGTCGACCAGCGCCCGCAGCGCTTCGGGAGCGCCCGCCGCCCGCAGATTGATGGTGAGCGTGTAGCGCTCCGCCGGCGGCGTGTCAAGCCGTCCTTCGATCGACGGCGCATCGCCATTGCGGCAAATGCCCGCGCGCACATAGCCATTGGCCGACCGCGCGAACACCTTCAAGTGCGCGATGGCAATCGCGGCACTTGTCAGCAGCCGGTTGAGACTCGCAAGCAGTGGGCCGGCAATGGCCGCGGGCGTGAGCGGCCGGTCGGGACGCAGCTCGCCCTGCCAGTTCAGCCAGCCCAGCGCGGCCTCAGCTTGCGCGTACCGCGCGTAATCGATTTCGAGTAGCCGCGCGCCAACGCTGTACTTCCCCGAAAGTACTTGATCGAGCCACTCGCCCACGCCCAACCCTGTGCGCGCGCTGAGCGGCCGCGCATCTACGCCCGCAAGCGATGGAAAGCTCTCGTGCAGATCCGCTTTACTGAACTGCACCAGATCAGCTTCAGCGATCTGCTTGCGAAACAAATAAGCGATCGACGGATCGGCATCCGGGCGCTGCATCTCTTCGGCGCGCGCGGGATCCACCAGCACCGTAAGCGGTGCGAGCCGGAAGCGGTCGCCGTAATAGTGCTTGATGGGCTGCAGGATGGTGGCGGAGAGGTCGGTACAGCTTCCTACAGGTTCCGCCAGAATGAACTCCGGCGCGCCATTTTCGGTGAAACGCTCCGCGGCGGCGATGAATTCCGAAAAGCGGCAGCAGAAACAGCTGCCCGTAATTTCCTGCGCCGTGAAACCGGTGGCCTGCGAAAGCCGCGTGTCGACAAGCTCAGCGCCCTGGTCGTTTAGGATGATGCCGGCGGTGTGTCCCATGGCCCTCAGACGCGCGCCTGCCGCCAGCAACAGCGTGGTTTTTCCCGCGCCCAAAAATCCGCCAACCAAAATCAGATGAGGGGTCAAGATGTGAAAAGGATACTAGAAGGGACTGCGGCGGGCAAACGCGCCGGGACGCTGGCAGACTTGGCCCACTCGCCCTGCGACGCTCCGGCGCCGAAACCTTCGTGGCGGTTGGCGCGCCGATCTGTTGTAATCTACGGTTCGCCCTTATGGAATCCGTGCCGCGCCGCGACCTTCTCAAACAGCTGATGGCCGGCATCGCCGCCGCTGGCATTTCCGTCTCGACTGCGCGATCCCAAACCGGCGGGACGAAGAAGATCATCGTGGCAGGCGCCGGAATTGGCGGACTCTGCTGCGCCTACGAACTCATGCTGCGCGGGCACGAGGTGACCGTGCTCGAGGCCGCCGGAAGGTCGGGCGGACACATCCTCACCGTTCGCGACCAGCTGGCCGACGGCCTCTACGCCGATGGAGGCGCGGAACATTTCTACCGCCCCGGTTATGACATGTTCTGGCGCTACCTCGACCAGTTTCAGCTCCCTGTGATTCCGTACCCCAGGCGCGACCACATGATGCGCTACATCGCCGGCAAGCCGTACACCGAGGAGATGCTTGCCGATCCGGGCGTGCTGAAGAAATTCGATCTGAACCAGAAGGAGATCGACTATCTGGCGCGTCATCCGTGGCCCGAATTCTCGCTGCTGTACTACGGACCTTACCTGGACAATTTCAAAGACGAATACCGGCCCTTCGATGCGGGATTGAATGCGCTGGACCAGCTCACGGTGACGGACTTCCTGCGGAAGGAAGGTGCGTCGCCCTCGGCAATCACCTTCCTGGGTGGAAAAGCCTCGGCGCTCGATGCCATTTGGTTCCACGCCATCAAGAACCATCGTGGCATGCGGCAGTTTGAGACACGCGTATTTCGCATCAAGGGTGGAAACCAAAGGCTCACGGACATGTTTGCATCGAAATTGGGCGATCGACTGCGCCTCGGTTGCCCGGTAACCTCCATCGAACACGGGAATTCAGGCGTGACCGCGTATTACAGCGAGTCCGGGCGCGCGAAAAAAGTGGACGCTGATTACTTGGTGAATGCCATGCCGCTGGTCGCACTGCGCACCATCCCCGTGACACCGGACTGGCCTGTGGGCCGCCGCTACATCATCCAGAATCTGCCCTACGATTCCTACGGTCGCGCCATCTTCCAGTCGCGCACGCGCTTCTGGGAGAAAGATGGCGTGAGCCCGAACATAGAATTCGAAGGCGCAGCGCTCTCGAGCGTCTGGAGCATGGCGGACGAAGTCGCGACCGGCCGCGGCCTGCTGATCGGCACCGCGCCGCTCGGCTCAGCCGAAAAAGCACTCGCTGAGTTTCGCCGAAATTACCCGGGCCGCTCGGAAGACATCGAACAGGCGCTGGTCGTGGATTGGACGCACGATCGCTGGGCCATGAGCTGCCTGCCCGTGTCCCGCGCTCCCGGCGAGCTGGCAAAGTTCTGGCCCGAGGTGATCCAGCCGTTTGGCAGAATCCACTTTGCCGGCGTGTACGCCGATAATCTGACGTTCGGCATGGAAGCGGCGGTGCGCTCGGCCAACCGCGTGGCGGAAGCCATTCACCGCGCGTGATAGCTCAGTATCCCTTCTGCTTGTCCACCACATTCACCAGAGGCTGGCCGTCCACGAAGCGCCGGATATTTTCCTTGACGGTGCCGGCCATGCGTTCGTGGTCGTGGTCCGAGCGCCCGGCGATATGCGGCGTGATCACGACGTTGTTGAACTTCCACAGTGGATGGCCCTTGGGCAGAGGCTCGGGATCGGTCACATCCACGCCCGCGCCGGCGAGCCGTTTGCTGTCCAGCGCCTTCACCAGCGCGTTCATATCGTAAACTCCGCCGCGGCTCACAGCCACGAAGTATGAATTGGATTTCAAGAGCTCGAATTCGCGCGCGCCCATCATCTTGTGGCTCTTCTCGGTGTGCGGCGCCGAAATGAACACCACGTCCGCTTGCGGCAGCACTTCGTCCAACTGATCCGGCTTGACCACTTTCTGGATGAACGGCGAAAACGGCTTGTCTTCCGGGTCCACGCCGATGACGTGCATGCCGAACGCCCAGGCGCGCGTGGCGATCTGGTAGCCGATGCCGCCCGCGCCAATCACCACCGCCGTCTTTCCGTTGAGCTCGATGCCGGTGAAGACCGCTCCATCCCACGTCTCCTGCTGATCGTCCGCGACGTACCTCCGCAGACGGCGCGAGAGCATCAGCAGCATGGCCATGGCGTGGTCGGCGATTTCAGGACCTTGCACGATTTTGTTGTTGGTCAGCACAATGTTGCTGTCGCGCAAGGCGTTTCCGCCGGAAAGAAACAGGACGCCCTCGACGCCCGCGCTCATCACCTGCACCCATTGCAGCCGCTTGCCGGCGCGTACCTGCTCCGGCGTGATGTCGCCCACGTAGGCGTCGGCATCCGCGATCTCGCGCATCACGTTTTCCTTGGTGACCCCGACAATCTGCGCCTTGGGCGAAACGCCGGCGAGTTCCTGGGCCAGCCCCTCTTCACTGTTATCGACAACGATTTTCTTGGTCTGCGCGGAAAGCGCGCAGGCGCAGATCGCAAGCAATGAAGCCAAACGACGCATGGAAATATTTCTCCTTTGGGAAATGAGGATTCTACCGCAAGTGGGCTGAACAGTGAGTCACGCCAGCAGCTTCTTCACCACGTTCCCCTCCACATCCGTAAGCCGGAAATCCCGGCCCAGGTAGTGATACGTCAGGCGCGTGTGCTCCAGGCCGAGGCAGTGCAACACCGTGGCCTGCAAATCGTGCACGTGGATTTTGTCCTCCAGGATGCCGAAGCCGAAGTCGTCAGTCTTGCCGACCACCTGCCCGCCCTTGATGCCGCCGCCCGCGAGCCACATGCTGTAGGCGAGCGGATGATGGTCGCGGCCGGCGTTTTCCGGATCGCTGGCTTTGCGGATTTCGACCATCGGCGTGCGGCCGAACTCGCCGCCCCAGATGATGAGCGTCGAATCGAGCAGACCGCGCTGCTTCAGATCTTTGATGAGGGCGGCCGCTGGCTGGTCGGTGATGTCGCAATTCTTCTTGAGATCGCGATTCAGATACGTGTGCTGGTCCCAGCTGGCGTGCATCAGCATGACGAAGCGCACGCCGCGCTCCACCATCCGGCGCGCCAGCAGGCAATTAGTGGCAAACGGGCGCGTGGGCTCTTTGTTCACGCCGTACAATTCAAGTGTGGCCGGCGTTTCTTTCGAAAAATCGAGCAGCTCCGGCGCGGCCATCTGC
>DATLVQ010000485.1:0-7803 GCA_035577325.1 Bryobacteraceae bacterium
ACCAGCAGTTCTTCGCTTAAGGCCGCTTCGGTCCCCCATCACCGACAAGATGATTCGCCTTGTCAAAATGGCTGGCTAACTGGAATAACGAACCTTCGTCTAGAAAGCCGCGGCGGATGTCATCCTGGATAAGGTGCGCCACTGTAGGAAGGCAATTGTGAAGAGTCAGGCTTGGACAGGAGACTAGAGCATTTGCGGAATGCTTGTGAACATTTGTTTCCAGGATTGTAAGTACTACCGGGCACATTGTCATGAATACGTAATATTTCTTCGCTGCAGTTACAACCAAGAGAACTGCTCGTACCTCGGTAACAGTTATTGCAGGTTCGCGAAATATTCCTTTTCCGCATTTTGGGCCATCATTGTCTGAATTCAGATTCCCGTTTCATGATTGGAGATCGAATACCTGCGACTTTCCGTATCCTCTCGCACGGGCACCTGGGATGCCAGGCGGCACGCGTCGAACAGTTATGCTTTTGGCATTTGGCTTGCGCGGTTTCGGCCAGCCGGGGAGTATGGGGTTGGAAGTTAGTAGGGCGCCGGTGATAATCAGCACGACCGTCCGATCTCTCAACTGTCGATTTTCTAATTTCCGCTCATAGAGGAGTGGTCGAATGTCCGAAACCTTGCGCGTGGCGATCTACTCCCAAGATAGTCTCGGTCTAGGGCATTTGCGAAGAAATACCCTGATTGGGCGACGCCTTCTCGAGCGTATGCCGGGCAGTAACATTCTTCTTTTCATGGATTCTCCTACTGGCACCTTCTTCGATCTTCCGCGTGGTATGGACCACATGAAGCTTCCATCGATCCGGAAGATTGATGCCGGGCACTGGAAGGCGACCGTTCTTCAAATTGACGCACCCGCTTTGCACAAGTGGCGTGCCGACCTGCTGCGAGACGCACTTACCCATTACAGGCCTGACCTCATTTTGGTTGATCATATGCCGGGTGGCGCGCAGGGCGAACTCATACCGGCCCTGAAAGCACTCAAGGAGGTGTATCCCGAGTGTTCGGTTATTCTCGGGTTGCGTGACATCCTCGACAAGCAGGAAGTCATCGAGCGCGTCTGGGAGGAGGAAGGTGCTTACGACGCGCTGCGGCTTTACTATGATCGCATTCTAATCTACGGCTGCCGAGAGATCTTCGACGCAGCACGCATTTATCATCTCCCGGTGCCACCTCATGGTATCCGCTACTGCGGCTATGTCGTGAACCGGTGCCCTGTACGGACCTCCAGCAGCGTGAGAAGCGTCATCCGGCCTCCCGGAAAGCGGTTCGTGTACGTTTCGGCAGGAGGAGGTGGCGATAGTGCCCTTCTCATGCACACCTACGTGCGTGCCATTCGTTTGCTTCGCGACAAAGTCGACTTTCACACTGTAATGGCAGTCGGGATCCATGCATCGCCGGAGGTTCATGAAGCCATCCAGAGCCAGGCCCGGAACCTGCCGATTGAAGTTGTATCTCATGTAACCGACGGACTCGGCATGATGGCGGCGGCCGATATGGTTGTTTGTATGGCAGGTTACAACACTCTCGCCGAAGTAGCGAGTTTGAGGAAGAAGGCGCTTGTAATTCCGCGCGCCGGCCCCAGCGCCGAGCAGAGAATGCGCGCAGGCCTTTTCGCAGCCAGAGGATTGATTGACGTCCTCGATCCCCAAGACGTCACGCCTGAAGCCTTGGGGGAGCGTTTGTTAGCAGATCTGCAGCGGAATGACTTTCCGACTCATGACGCAGCGATCGAAATGTCTGGCCAGATGCGGGCTGCAGTCGAGGTGTTGAAATTGCGAAAAAAATTGGAAATTGCGAAAAAAAGCGCTGGAGCGAACCGCAAAGGGATGGTATGCAGCCGAACTGTAGCCGAAGCATGACGGTCGGATATATCGTCAGCACTTGGCCGAGCCTCTCTCAAACCTTTGTATTGAACGAAATCATGGCCCTGGAACGTTTTGGGCTTGAGGTTCGCATTTTTTCCATCAAGGATCCTCGGCAGGAGCCTGTCCACGAACGCTTGGCCCTAGTACGTGCCGACGTGACTTATCTTTCAATCACGACTTGTTGGAAACGTATTGTGCAGTCCAATCTCTTACTGGCCTGCCAAGTGTCCGGGCACTATTTCAGGACTCTGTTTCGGGCGCTACGTTACCGGCGCAAAGAAGTGACCCGGGCTTTTTTTCAGGCTGGCTACCTAGCGCATGCGCTGCGCCAGCACCCTGTAGCTCACTTACATGCCCATTTCGCAACTGCGCCGGCGATGGTCGCCATGTTCGCATCCGAATTGACCAGGACGGCATACAGTTTCACCGCACACGCCAGGGACATTTACGTCGACACGCATCCGGAAATGATGCGAGCGGAGATACGGTGTGCAAAGGCCGTCGTCACAGTGAGCGAATATAACCGGAAACATCTCACCACCCGGAGTAGCCCCGGGGACAACGGCAAGGTGCGGTGCATCTACAACGGGCTTGACCTCGACAGGTTCCCGTTTCCCCTGACGGCATCTTTTCACGCCCGCACACCGGTGATCCTTTCGGTAGCCAGGCTGGTTGAGAAGAAAGGGCTAGGCGACTTGATTGAGGCTACCCGGATCCTTCGGGACAGAGGCTACTCTTTTCGTGCAGAAATCATTGGCGACGGCCCTCTGTTCAAGACCTTACTAAGCCGGGTAAAGGAACTGGGATTGGATGACCGAGTCACACTGCTGGGCGCGCAGCCGCAAGAAGCCGTTCTTCGGGCTTACCAGCGGGCCGTTATCTTCGGCCTTCCGTGCATTGTCACCGCGGAGGGCGATCGGGACGGCATCCCCACTGTGTTGTTGGAGGCCATGGCCAGCGGCGTGGTCGTGGTTTCCACCTCCGTTTCCGGCATCCCAGAACTGATTGATACAGGGAGAGATGGTTTGCTTGTTGAACCGCACAATCCCAGTATGCTGGCTCAGGCGATCGAGCGGCTTCTTATTGATCCCGGATTACGGGACTGCATGGCCCGTGCCGCCCGGGCCAAGATAGAGCAGCGCTTTTCCATCGATCGAAGTTCCAGGCAATTGCTTTCTCTTTTTCAGACGGGAGGCGTTCGGGAGGATAGTCGTGCTCTTGTCTGAGGCGGTAGGGGCGACCGCAGATCCACAAATTCCTTCTCTGGGAGTGGTTCTCAACCCCATTGAATTGCGCAAGCACCTCAAGATCTTTACACGCGCTCCGTGGCGATGGCAGAACTTGGGCGATGTTGGGGTTCGGGCTCTCCGGTTTCACAGCGGACGACGCTGCACCGTGGAAATTATCGTGTGCACCAGTGCCGGTGCGCAAACGCTGGTGGGTAAGGTATATGCGCAGAACGGGTTGCCGATCTATGAAACGATGCGACGCCTCAGCCAGAGTGGGTTCGGTCCTGAAGCTGAGTACTCGGTTCCCACACCGCTGGCTTTCTTGGCTGAACTCCAGTTCTTACTACAGGAAAAAGTGAAGGGTGAGTCCGCCGAGGAACTGTTATTGACCGGCAAGGAGAGGGCGCGAATCAGCGCAGCCGAGCGCAGTGCTCGATGGTTGGCGCAATTTCATGCCGCAGCGCCCAAGGCTGGGCTGGAATTGCACTTGGATTCCTACCTGGCTGCACTGGAAAGGTGGTCAAGGAGGGTCAGTGAACTGGGCGAGCCTTTCACTACCAAGGCCCGACAGCTGTTCCATCGGCTGGAACTCGCCGCGGCGGCGTTACGACCCATCGACATGTGTGCGGGACACGGAGACTTTAAGCCGCAGCATGTCATATTGGCAGGCAACCGTACGGCCACTTGCGACTGGGACCGTTTCGACGTAGCAGATCCTTGGCGTGACGTCGGTCGGTATGTGATCGCCCTTAAGCGTCTCGCACTGCGCCACTTAGGATCGTTGCGGGCGCTGAACGACGCCGGTGAATTATTTCTCAAGACTTACGCTGCAACCGGGCGGCCGGGGATGGATCGGAATCTTCCGTTCCACATGGCCGCCACCTGCGTCCAACTTGCCAAGTATGACCTGTCTCAACAGGCGACGAACTGGCGCGAAGAAATAGCAGCGCTGCTTGACGAAGGGCTGTGCATTCTCGAGGAGGGATATGCCAGTGTCTGAACCAGTCCATGCGGCTGCGGATCACAGGATTCCAACCCTTGCAGCGGTCCTCGATCCAGTGCAGTTAAGCCAACATCTGGTTTTTTTTTCCTGCCCTCCTTGGAATTGGGGGGCCCTGAAGGGGGCTCAGGTTCAGGTGATCAAAACTCATGCGAACCGCTGCACCGTCGAAATCTCCTTGCACACGTCGGGTGGGCTGCGCGCATTGATAGGAAAGGTCTACGGCGACGACCGAGGGGATGTATATCGAGCCATGGAGGCCATTAGCAGGGCAGGCTTCGGTCCCGACGCCAGGTTCTCGATCCCGCAACCGCTCGCTTTTCTGCCCGCGCTCAATCTTCTACTGCAGGAAAAAGTGCATGGTGCGCGGGCCAAGGGCATTTTTATGAAGGGCAAGGAACCCGATCGAGCGGGCGCCGCCGAGCGCTGCGCCCTTTGGCTGTCGCACTTCCAGGCCGTGGCCCCTCGCTCCGGGCCGGTTGTGGATGTGGACCGCAATCTCGCGTCTTTGAAAGAATGGAAACGTCCTGTTGCACCCGGCAACGAAGCATTGGCGGATAACGCGCGCCGTTTGTTGGGGCGGCTGCAAGATGCGGCGCCGGGGTTGCGCAATGCCGAGTTGTGCCCGGGCCACGGGAGCTACTGCTACTCGCAAGTGGTATTTGTCGGCGACCGTACGGTCACGTATGACTGGGACGGTCATGATATCGCCGACCCCAGCCGCGATGTAGCTCGTTTCATCGTTGCCCTGAAGGGCTTGGCGCTGCGTTACCTCGGCTCTATTCGGGCGTTGGATGACGCCGCCGGAATCTTCCTAAAAACGTATCTAGGACGCGATCGTCACGACGTCCGGAAGCGCCTGCCCTTTTATGAGGCTGTCGCGTGCGTCAAGCTGGCCAAGTATGAAATTCTTCGACCCCATTGCCACTGGCGCAAGACAGTGATCGAAGGGCTGATCAACGAAGGTTTTCGCCGACTGGAGCAGTTCACCTAACTGGGAAGGGAAGCCGCATTGATTCGAACGTCTCCAGTTATTGATGAAGGGATCCCAACACTTCCCGCGGTTCTCGATCCCTTAGAGCTGGGCAAACGCATCGCTTTTTTTTCATTCCCGCCGTGGGACTGGGGGCGGCTCAGGGACGTGCGCATTCAGAAACTCAAGTTGCACCACGGCAGCCGCTGCACAGTGCAAATCAACCTGCGCACAGACGGCGGACCACGCGCGGTGATCGGTAAGGTCTATGCTTCGGGCGGCCTAGAGGTCTATCAATCGATGACACGGATCAGCCAGTCCGGTTTTGGTCCGGAAGCGGAGTTCTCCATCCCGCAGCCGCTGGCCTTCGTGCCGGAACTACATCTCTTGGTGCAGGAACTAGTGCCTGGCCCCTTGGCTCAGGACTTCTTCCGGGGGGGTGACGAGCGAGATTATGCCGTGGCGTCCACGCGATGTGGGCACTGGTTGGTGCGTTTTCACTCTATCGCTCCCCGAATCGGACCCGTTTTCGATTTGAGCGATTACCTGATTTCCCTGGAGCGATGGTCGCGCAGGATTGCCGAATGCAGCGAGACGTTAGCCGGCAAAGCCATATGCCTCTTCCGGCGTTTGGAGGATCGTGCGTCGGCCCTAAAACCGGCCGTGACGTGCGCCGGCCATGGCAGTTTTTGTCATTCGCAAATTATTCTGGCCCACGGACGGACGACGACCTTCGACTGGGACGGCTGCGATGTCGCGGATCCCAGCCGGGATGTGGCACGGTTTATGGTCTCGCTTAAGCGGCTGGCGCTGGGCTGTTTTGGCTCGATCCGCGCGCTGGATTCCGCCGCGCGAATATTTCTCCGGACGTATACGGATGCCGGCGGGCCGGAAGCCCTATCGTGTCTGCCATTTTTCCAGGCGGCCACCTGTATCAAGCTGGCCAAGTACGAGATCTCTAAAGGTCTTGACCACCGGCGGCAGTCAATCATGGAGTCGATGCTTGATGAAGGACTTCAATTACTCGAAGACGGAAATTGAGTCAACGTCACTGCAAGTGTTACCCGATGCGGAGATACCGACGCTCGGCCTGGTGCTGGACCCTTGTCGCTTGCGCAAGCGCCTGCGTCGTCTCTCGCGACAGTGGACGGAGTCGAGCGAGGTTCGCGTTCAGGTGCTGCGATTCCAAACCGGCCGCCGTTGCACATTTGAAATTGCGTTTGGCACGCCCGCCGGACCGCACGCGCTGATCGGTAAGGTTTACGCCTTGGACGGCGCCAAGGTCTTTGAAACGATGCGCCGAATCAACCTATCCGGCTTCGGGCCCGAAGCGGAGTTCTCGATCCCGCAGCCGGTGGCCTACCTGACAGATGAGCACCTTCTGTTGCAGGAAAGGGTACAAGGCAGGCTCGCCAAGGAGATTTTTCTGCAAGGCAGCGAAGACGATCGAGCCGCGGTTGCTGAGCAGTGCGCTCGGTGGCTGGCGCGGTTCCACGCAATAGCTCCCAAGTTCAGTCCCGCCATCGACCCGAATGCCTGTTTGTTGCGACTGGAGCAATGGTTGAGCGGCGTGGCCCTTTCGGGTCACCCGTTATCCGAAAAAGCGGAGCAGTTATTTCACTGCCTGGAACGTGCGGCACCTGCGTTGGAACGTCGAAAGACATGCGCTTGCCATGGCGATTTCAGCCCGGCCCAGGTCATCCTGGGGGAGGGCCGCATCGCCACATGCGACTGGGACAGTTATTGCGTGGCCGACCGGCACTATGATGTTGCAAGGTTTCTCACCGCACTCGAGATCATGGCGCGGAAGTATTTCGGCTCGGTTCGAGCGCTGGACGCCTCCGCCGATGTGTTTCTTCGAACCTATGCCACGTTTGGGAAGCCCATCAGCGCTTCAAATCTTCAGTTTTACAAGGCTGCTCATCACCTGAAGTTGATTCGAAGAAAGCTCGTCAAGCCGTATTGGCGCCAAAGAATTGAGGCGACACTTGACGACAGTCTCCGCATGCTGGAACCAATGACAGCCTGAACATGGTCATGCTAGGCGCGATAGTGAAGTTTGTTAAACCGTATCGAGCGTTTTTGGCGGTTGCATTTCTGGGAGCGCTCGGAGAAACGATCGCCGATCTGCTCCAGCCCTGGCCGCTGAAGCTATTGTTCGACCAGGTATTCAGCCACCGGCCCACGCCCCCTGCCCTTGCCGCTTTCGTGACGGCCGTTTTCGGTCCTCAGGTGGGGGGGCTCATGGCCTTCGTCATTGTCGTCGTCATTGGTATCGCCACATTGAACGCGGGGTCTTCTTACACTCAAGATATCTTCATGCCAAGGATCAGCCATTGGGTGATCCATGATCTGCGACGGCAGCTTTATTGGCATATCCAGGGCCTCTCGATTGCATACCACGATGCGCAACGCATGGGCGATCTGCTCAGCACCTTAACCGCCGACATTCAGGCGGTGCGCGAAATGATCGAACAGGCGCTGATCGGGCTGGTGGTCAACAGCCTGACTTTGATCGGAATGATCGCCATCATGCTGGCCATGGACTGGCGTTTTGCACTTCTAGCGTTGAGCATCGTTCCGCCGCTGTTCCTTGTGGTTTACAGCTTGACACGAAAAATCAAGCAGGCCTCCCGCGACGTGCGGCGGCGGGAAGGAGCTGTGGCCGCCGTTGTCCAAGAGGTGCTGTCTTCGATCCGTGTGGTGCAAGCCTTCACCCGGGAAGAC